>NZ_JBJLSJ010000004.1:0-163442 GCF_050871975.1 Kineococcus rugosus
GTTACAGAGCCTCCCCCCAGAAGTGCTCCGACACCGAGGCCCCCACCGCACGGGGGTCCCGGGGCCGCCCGCCCCCGCGGGTCAGCAGCGCCCGCGCCACCAGCCCGCGCGTGTGCTTGGCGTGGTGCGAGACGACCTTGCCGCCGGCCACGACGCGGACGGCGACCGTGCGGGCCGCGGTCTCCGCGTCCGGCACCCACGCCGCGGCGTACGTGCTGGACCGGCAGTCCACGACGACCCCGGCCGGGTGCAGGACCTCCGTGAGGTGCCGTCGCCAGAACGCGGCCAGCGGGCCCACCCCCGGCAGCGACGTGCCCATCGACAGCCGGTAACCGGGCACGCGGTCGCGCGGCTGCAGGACCCCCCACAGCGCCGAGACGACGAGGACGCGGCGCGCGGCGCTCGCGGGCAGGGAGGGCAGGTCGAGGGCGTCGTACAGGACGCCGGTGTACACCTGCGCGGCCCGCGCGGCCGGGCGGGTCCGCAGCGTCGTGTTGGCCGCGACGACGTCGCGCAGGCTCGCCCCGACCCCCAGCAGCTCCGGCGCGTCGGGCCGAGCGGACACCTCGACGAGGGCGTCGAGGACCTGCTCGCGGGCGGCCGTCAGGTCGGGGTGGGACAGCGCGTCGAGACGGACCGCGGCGCCGCGCGGCGGCCCCGCCCACTTGGTCTCCGACGGGGGGAGCAGCACGAGCACGAGGGACGAGGGTACGGGTTCCCCTCCGACGCCGACGCCGACGCCGACGCCGGCGCGGCGATGGCCTAGGGTGTCCGGCGGACGAGTCGGCCGGGCGGCCGCGTCGGCCGGGGTCCGCCCCGGCCGCCGAGGAAAGTCCGGACTCCACAGGGCAGGGTGGTGGCTAACAGCCACCCGGCGTGAGCCGCGGGACAGTGCCACAGAAAGGAAACCGCCTCCCCGAGCGATCGGGGCGGTAAGGGTGAAACGGTGGTGCAAGAGACCACCAGCGCGCTGGGTGACCAGCGCGGCTCGGTAAACCCCACCCGGAGCAAGACCAGACAGGCAGCGTTCGAGGGCGGCCCGCCCGAGCTGCCGGGTAGGTCGCTTGAGGCGTGCGGCGACGCACGTCCTAGAGGGATGGTCGCCACCGCTCCCCCGGGAGCGGTACAGGATCCGGCTTACAGGCCGGCTCGTCCCCCCGCTCCTGCGCCGGTCACCACAGCTTGCCGCGCCAGCTCAGCCCCTTGAGCAGCCGCACGCTCACCCGGCCGGTCGAGGACACCGTCGCCCGGCCGAAGCGCTTGGACACGCTCAGCCCGGACCGGCCGGCGTTCAGCCGCACGCCCCTGCCCAGCGCCTTGGACCAGCGGAACGAGAACGGCACCGCACCCACCCACTCCCTCGAAGGACCTCCCGCCGATCCTGGCACGGGTCAGGCGTCCGCCGCCGGGGGACGGCGGTGCGCGCGCCACAGCCGGAGCAGCCGGGGGCTGTCCGGGGCCGGGTGCGCGGGGCAGACGACCTCGTGCCGCACCCGCGCCCCGACGGAGTCCTCGTCGTCGGGGTCGTGCTGCGGGACCGGCTGCGCCCGGCCCGCCACGACCCGCCAGCGCTCCTGCGCCGGGACGCCGGCGGCCAGGACCGGTTCCTTGGCCAGCCGCACCGGGGCGCCGTCGGGGCCGGGGTAGCGGTGCACGGCGTGCCCGCAGGCGGGGCAGTCCTCCTCGACGTACGGGCGCTCGGCGGCCCGGCGCTGCATGCGGCGCACGTGCTCCAGCACGGCCGAGGTCTGCTGGCCCAGCGTGGGGGGCAGGTCGGCGGCCTCGACGACGGGCGCGGGGCGGACGGCGGGGCGGGCGGCGAACCGTTCCCGGCAGCTGGCGCACACCGCGATGCGCACGCCCAGGCGCTCGGCGACCTGCACGTCCGCCTCGTCCCCGCCCGTCCCGCAGAACGCGCAGACCTCCTCACCCGCCACGGCCCCAGCATGCCCGGCACGGATCCCCGCCGGCGCGGGTGGTGCCTGGGCCGAGCGGGTGGCAGCGCCCCGCAACGCCTCCCCGTCCCCTTGCGGTGACGCACAGTGGTCAGGAGAGCAGTTCGCCCCGCACCAGGAGGATCCCCCGTGACCGGCCAGCCGTTCCGCGACGACCGGGCCCACCGGCCGGCCGAGGTGCCGTTCTTCGCCCCCGCCACCGGGGACTTCCCCCCGCAGCACCAGCCCGCGGGCGGCGCGCCGTTCGGCGCCGTCCCCACCGCCCGCTTCGGGAGCCCCGGCGGCCCCGCCCCGGCGCCCGCGCCCGTCGTCCACGGCCTGCAGCCGCTGGCCGGCCTCGGCAAGGCCGCCGTCGTGCTGGCCGGGGTGGTCGCGGCCACCGACGTGCTGTCGGCGCTGACCGCCTTCGCGGCGGACACCTCGCTGGTCGCCGCCGTCGCGACGCTCCTGGTCGGCCTGGCGTTCTTCGCCGCGCTCGTCGCGAACTGGGTCGTGGTCGCGCTGTGGCTGACCCGGGCCCGCGCCAACGCCGAGCGCCTCGCGCCGGGCGCCCGGCACCGCCGCCACCGCCTGTGGGCGTGGTTCGGCTGGATCGTCCCGATCGCCTGGCTGTTCGTGCCGCACCAGGTCGTCGCGGACGTGTGGGCCGCCTCGCGGCAGCACGCGCCCCGGGTGCCCGCGCCGCGGCTGGGGCTGTGGTGGGGGCTGTGGCTGGCGGGCCTGGCGGCCTCCAGCCTGAGCTTCCGGCTGTCCACGCAGGGGCTGGAGCAGGCCTCGACGGCACTGGGACTGGTCTCGGCGCTGCTGTGGACGGCGGCCGTCCCCGCCTTCGCCGGGGTGCTGCGCGCGATCACCGCGGCCCAGGCCCCCGGCCGCGGCTGAGGCGGCCGGGGCCCGGCCGGGGACTTCAGGCCCGCAGCGCGGGCACGACCTCGCGCTCGAACAGCTCCAGGCCGGAGGTGTCCGTCGCGATCTCGGGGAAGTAGAAGTTCGCGTACCCCAGGCCCGCGGCCACCAGCGGCCGCAGCTTCTCGACGATCTGCTCCGGGGTCCCCACCCCGGCCGAGGCCGGGCCCAGGCTCGCGGCCTCGCGGTCGGCGGCCTCCGGGCTCACGTGCCGGGCCAGCACGTCCCGGCGGGCCGCGACCCGGTCGGCGACCTCCTTCTCGTCCCGCCCGATCGCCACGTTGTAGTCGGCGGAGCGGGTGATGGAGGAGAAGTCGCGGCCGACGTCCTCGCAGTGCCCGCGCAGCACCTCCGACTTGTGGGTGAACCCCTCCAGCGTGCCGTCGAAGTTCGTGAAGTCGGCGTACTTCGCGGCCGTCCGCAGCGTCTTGCGCTCCCCGCCGCCGGCGATCCACAGCGGGATGCCGCCCGGCTGCAGCGGCAGCGGCCGGTTGAGGGCCCCGTCGGTCCGGTAGTGCTTCCCCTCGAACGTCGAGGTCCCCTCCGTCCACAGCTGCCGCATGATCTGGACGCCCTCGTCGAGGCGGGCCAGGCGCTCACCGGCGGAGGGGAAGCCGTACCCGTAGGCGCGCCACTCGTGCTCGTACCAGCCGCCGCCGATGCCCATCTCGACGCGGCCGCCGGAGACGACGTCCACGGTCGTGGCGACCTTCGCCAGGTAGGCCGGGTTGCGGTAGCTCATGCAGGTGCACATCTGCCCCAGCCGGATGCGCTGCGTCGAGGCGGCGAAGGCGGCCATCAGGCTCCACGCCTCGTGGGTGGCCTGGTCGGTCGGCTCGGGGACGGTGTGGAAGTGGTCGAAGACCCACAGCGAGTCCCACACGTCCCCGGCGTCGGCGCGTCGCGCCAGGCCGCTCATCACGTCCCAGTGCCGGGCCGGCTCAACCTCCGTGAGGTCGTGCTTCCAGCCCTGCGGGACGAACAGTCCCAGCCCCAACCGCGGCGTCGCGTCAGTCATGCCCGGACCCTAGGGCCCCCGGACCGGGTACCGGAAGGCCCCGGCCGGGGAACGTCCTCAGGGGACCGGCGCCGAGGCCAGCGACGCCGCCCCGATGATCCCGGCGTCGTTGCGCAGCTGCGCCGGCACGATGGGCGTGCGCAGGTCCAGCAGCGGCAGGAACTTCTCGTGCTTCTTGCTGACCCCGCCGCCCACCACGATGAGGTCCGGCCACAGCAGGTCCTCCACGTGGGAGTAGTAGCGCTGCAGCCGCTTCGCCCACTGCGACCACGACAGGTCGTGCCGCTCGCGCGCGGAGTCGGCCGCCTTCTTCTCCGCGTCGTGCCCGTCGATCTCCAGGTGCCCCAGCTCGGTGTTCGGCACGAGCTTGCCGTCGACGAACAGCGCGCTGCCGATCCCCGTGCCCAGGGTCGTCACCAGCACGACCCCGCGGACGCCCTTGGCCGCCCCGAACTGCACCTCGGCGAACCCCGCCGCGTCGGCGTCGTTGACGACGAGCACCTTGCGGCCCAGCGTCTCGGAGAACAGCGTGCCCGCGTCGGTGCCGATCCAGGAGGCGTCGACGTTCGCCGCGCTGCGGGCGATGCCGTGCTGGATCACCGCCGGGAAGGTGATGCCGACCGGGGTGTCGGCGGGGACGTCGAAGCCGGCCAGCACCTCGGCCACCACGGGTGCGATCGCCGCCGGGGTTGCCGGCTGCGGGGTCTCCAGCCGGACGCGCTCGGCGGAGAACGCCCCCGCGGCCAGGTCCACCGGCGCGGCCTTGATGCCGGAACCGCCGATGTCGACGCCCAGCCCCCTCACCGCCACCGCGGGCTGCGGCGCCCGCCGCGTCGTGCGGGGGCGGCTCGCGCTGGTGGACTGGGCCGACGGGTCGTTGGTCGTCTCGTTCACGCCAGGAGACTAGGGCGACCCACCCCCGGCGGCCACGCCACCGCGCCGCCGGTCAGCGGCCGTACCCGCCGGTGTCCTTCGGCAGCACCACCCACAGCGCCAGGTACACCAGCACCTGCGGGCCCGGCAGCACGCACGACAGCACGAACAGCAGCCGCACCACGTTGGCCGACAGGCCGAACCGGCGGCCCAGGCCGGCGCACACGCCGGCGATCAGCTTGCCGTTCCTCGGGCGGGACAGGACGGGGGTGCTCACGGCGGGCTCCTGGGTGGTCGGGGTGGTTCCGTACGCCCGTCCAACGCACGGGCGCCCCGATCGGTTGCGCCCGTCCCGTGCGCGCGCCGTCAGGGGAGCGTGAGGATCTCCGCGCCCGTCTCGGTCACCACGATCGTGTGCTCGAACTGCGCCGTCCGCCGGCGGTCCCGCGTCACCACGGTCCAGCCGTCCTCCCACATGTCCCACTCGTGGGTGCCCAGCGTCAGCATCGGCTCGATCGTGAACACCATGCCCGGCTCCATGATCAGCCCGTGCTGGGGCGCGGCGTCGTAGTGCGGCACGACCAGGCCGGAGTGGAACGCCGGCCCGACCCCGTGGCCGGTGAAGTCGCGCACGACGCCGTAGCCGAAGCGGGCGGCGTACTTCTCGATGACCCGGCCGATGACGTTCACGGCCCGGCCCGGCGCCACCGCCTTGATCCCGCGCATCGTCGCCTCGTGCGTCCGCTCCACGAGCAGGCGCGACTCCTCGTCCACGTCCCCGCACAGGAACGTCGCGTTGGTGTCGCCGTGCATGCCGTCGAGGTAGGCCGTGATGTCGATGTTCACGATGTCGCCGTCGGCCAGCACCGTGGAGTCCGGGATCCCGTGGCAGATGACCTCGTTGAGGCTGCTGCACAGCGACTTCGGGAAGCCCCGGTAGCCCAGCGTGGAGGGGTAGGCGCCGTGGTCGCAGAGGAACTCGTGCCCGATGCGGTCCAGCTCGTCCGTCGTCGTGCCCGGCACGACGTGCTCGCCCACCAGCGCCATCGCCCGCGCCGCCAGCTGCGAGGCCCGGCGGATGCGCTCGACGCCCTCGGGGTCGATGACGTGCGAGCCGGTGTACTGCGCGGGGGCGGGCCGGTCGACGTACTCGGGGCGGGCGATGCTCGCCGGGACCGGCCGGCGCGGGGTGGTCGTGCCGGGCACGAGGGTGCCCAGCGGTGCGGTGGAGGTCCCGGTGCTCATGGGCACCGAGTCTAGGTCGCGGCCCCGGGCGCGTGGTGCGCCCCGGACCCCGGCGGGCCAGGATGCCGCCATGGGCACGCAGTGGTTCTACGACACGAGCACCGGCCAGGTGCAGGAGCTGGAGAGGAAGGGGCAGGCCAAGGACCTGCTCGGTCCCTACGCGAGCCGGGAGGAGGCCGAGCAGGCGCTCGCGCGCGCACACGCCCGCACCGAGGAGAACGACCGCCGCGACCGCGAGGAGGACGACTGGTGAGCGGCGGCCGCGCCCCGGGCCGGCCCTGAGCCGGGCCGGGCGGCGGCCGGGGGAACCCCCGGGAGCACCCCGACGTCGTCCGGGGTGACCCGCTACGTCCGGGGTACGGGCCGCCGCGGATCCTCCACCGAGGGGTGGATGCCCGCGGCCGCACGGTGGGTCAGGATCGGGGGACCGCACGTGACGCCCCGGACCGCACCCGACCTAGGATCGGTGCACGCCCGGGGAGGCGCGGGTGGACCGCATGTCGAGGACGAGGGGAACCGCCTGATGTCGGAGTCGCTGGACCTGAGCAAGCCGCTGAACCCGCCGGCCGCGGCCGCACCGGCCCCGGCGGTCAGCGACCTGCAGCTGACGCCGCCGGCCCCGGTGCCCGTGGTCGCCGACGACACCGCCGAGGGCATGATCCCGCTGGACGAGGCGACCCGGGTCGAGCTGAACCGCAAGGCCCAGGCGTTCGTCGCCGACCTCGCCGCCCAGGACCCGCGCAGCCCCGCCTTCCAGAAGAAGGTCGACGACATCACGCGCATGGGCGAGCAGGAGGTCCGCTCCTCCGCGCAGGTCTCCAACCGGATGCTGGAGCGCCCGCAGTCCAGCCTCGCCGGCGCCAAGGGGCAGAAGGCGTCCGGGCCCGGCGCCGACGCGCAGGTGAAGGTGGCGAGCACCCTGCTGGAGCTGCGCCAGACCGTCACCGCCCTCGACCCCGGCCGCGCCGACCTCAAGGGCGTGAAGAAGATCCTCGGGATCATCCCGGCGGGCAACAAGATCCAGCGCTACTTCGAGCGCTACGCCGACGCCCAGTCCCAGCTCGACGCCATCATCAAGGCCCTCGCCAGCGGGCAGGACGAGCTGCGCAAGGACAACGCCTCCATCGAGTCCGAGAAGCAGAACCTGTGGACGACGATGGGCAAGCTCACCGAGTACGCCACGCTGGCCAAGGCGCTCGACGCCGCGACGGTCACCAAGATCGACGAGCTGCGGGCGACGAACCCGCAGGCCGCGGACGCGCTGACCTCCGACGCGCTGTTCCCCATCCGCCAGCGCCACCAGGACCTGCTGACCCAGCTGGCCGTCAGCGTGCAGGGCTACCTCGCCCTGGACCTGGTGCGCAAGAACAACATCGAGCTCATCAAGGGTGTGGACCGCGCCCAGACCACGACGGTCGCCGCGCTGCGCACCGCCGTCATCGTGGCGCAGGCGCTGGCGAACCAGAAGCTCGTCCTGGACCAGATCAACGCCCTGAACACCACGACGAACCAGATGATCCTGTCGACCTCGGAGATGCTCAAGCAGCAGACCGGGCAGATCCACCAGCAGGCCTCGTCGTCCACGATCGACGTCGCGACCCTGCAGAAGGCCTTCGACAACGTCTTCGCGACGATGGACGCCATCGACACCTTCAAGCAGCAGGCCGTCGTCAGCATGGCCAGCACCGTCGACGCGCTCGAGGGGCAGGTCCACCGCTCGCGGTCGTACCTGGAGCGGGCGCGCAACGGCGAGGGCGGCCCGGGCCCGGCTCTCGAGGGCCCCCGGTGACCCCCGAGACACCCTCGCGGTCCCTGCGGCGGGCCCGGCCCGCCGCGGTGCACGGGCACGTGGTCCGCCGGGGGGCCGCGCAGGCCCCGCCCGAGCTCGTCGCGCGCCGGCTGCGCAGCCGCACGTGGCGGGCGGCGAACTCCTGGTGGCTGGCGATCCCGGCCGTGGGGCTGCCGTGGCTGTCGTTCCTCTACATGGGGCTGCGCGCCCGCCGCCCGCAGTGGGTGCTGGCGGCCGTCGCGTACTTCGTGCTGTTCGGCGGGGCGGCGACCGGCCTGGGGGTCGGGATCGCCGCGGACGCGACGTTGTGGACGGTTCTCGGGGCCCTGGCGGGCACCGGGGCCTGGGGCCTGGGACTGGTGCACTCGATCATGGCGAACTCGGCGTGGCTGCGGATCAAGGCGGCGTTCACGGGGGAGGAGCTCACCCCCGCCCCGGCGCCGGTGGAGCCCCCGCCGCCGGCCGACCCGGTCCAGGCGCTGCAGCAGCGCCTGACCGAGGTCGTGGGCACCGCCAAGCGCCACGGCGGCCGGCTGCCCGACGGCGCCGTGCCCGCGGTGCGCGAGATCGAGGACGTGCTCGGGCCCCTGCTCGCGCACGTCGCCCGCCGCGGCGCCGAGGTGGAGGAGCTGCACAACCTCGAGGCCATCGTCACCGAGTACCTCCCGGGCGCCCTGGGCCACTACCTCGACCTGCCCGAGGACTACGCGCTGACCAACCGCGGCCCGGGCGGGGCGACGCCCGCCGAGGAGCTCGTCAGCCAGCTCCAGCTCCTCCTGCAGGGGGCCCGCGACCTCCAGCGCGCCGTCCACGACCAGGACGCGCGCAAGCTGTCGGTGCAGGGCAGGTTCCTCGACGCGAAGTTCCGGCGCTCGGACCTGGACCTGTAGGAGGACCGACGTGGGAGTCGAACTCGGCAAGGGCCTCGACGAGGGCGGGGAGGGCCGGGCGCGCGGGCGCCTCGACGCGCCGCCCCCGGTGCCCGCGGGAGCCTCCCCGGCGCGCACGACCCCACCACCGGCGCCGTACGTGAAGCGCGAGCCCTCGGTGCCGCCGCCGCCCGAGGAGCCGGCCGGCGGGCTGACCCCGCACGCGATGGGCCTGGCCAACGCGGTCTGGGTGGCGGCCTGGATCATCTCCTTCAGCCAGGGGTGGGTCGGGCTCGCGCTGGCGCTGCTGTTCACCCAGGGCGCGGCGATGGGCTACCTCAAGCACCAGGGCGTGCCGTGGGCCGGGCACGCCGCCGAGCGGCGCGCCCGCCGCCTCGAGCGCCACCGCGCCCGGGCCCTGCGCCGCGCGCCCGCTCCCGTGGCGGCGGCGGACCCGCCGGAGCTGCCGGACCCGCTGTCGGCGGCCGAGCGCGCGCTGGCCGGTGCCGTCGTGCGCGCCGAGACCTCCGGCGGCCGGATGGACGCCGAGGCCGTCGCCCTGGTCCGCGAGGTCGACCGCCTGCTGCGGCCGCTGCTGGCGCAGACGCGCACCCGCGAGACCGACCCGCAGGTCCTGCACGACCTGCGGACCCTGGCCGGTGAGCACCTGCCGCGCACCGTGGACGACTACCTCGTGCTGCCCGGCGACTACGCCCACGAGCACCGCACCGCGGCCGGGACGACACCGGCCGACGAGCTGCGCAGCCAGCTGCAGCTGCTCGTGGAGGGGTGCCGCCAGCTGCGCGAGGCCGTCCTGGCCCGCGACGTGGACCGCCAGCAGCAGCAGAGCCGGTTCCTGGAGGCCAAGTTCCGCAAGAGCGACCTGGACCTGTGAGAGCGGGGGAGGAGCCGTGGGCGTCGAGCTGAGCCGGCCGGAGGAGCCGGGCGAGCCGCGCGAGGAGCGCCGGCGGGTCGTGCTGCCCGACCGCGAGGTCGAGGTCGTGCGGCCCGAGGACCTCGAACCGCGCCTGGGCGGGAACCTGCCGGTGTTCGGTCGGGTCTCGGACGTGCAGTTCCAGCTGTTCCAGTTCGTCGGGCTCGGCGGCTGGATCGTGATGTACGCGTACCTGCCGTGGTGGATGGGCTTCCTCGCGATGTGGGCCTGGATCGCCCTCGTCGTCGCGTACGAGAACGAGGCCCACCGCCGTCGCCGGTTGCGTCGGCACTACCGCCGCGCGCTCAAGTACGGCCTGGCCGTCCTCGCGCTGCCCGCTGAGCCCGCGCCCCGTCGCCGCGAGCGGGCCCCCGAGCCGGCCGCCGCGCCCGTCGCGGCCGCCCCGCGGGTCAGCGCGGCCGAGAAGGCGCTGGTGGCGACCGTGCGCCGCGTCGACACCAGCGACCGGTTCGAGCGGACCGACGTCGTCCTGGTCCACGAGGTCGCCGACCTGCTCGGCCCGCTGCTGCTGCGGATCGCCGAGCGCGGCGGGGACCCGCAGGTCCGGCACGACCTGGAGACCCTGGCCGCCGAGCACCTGCCCCGCACCGTCGACGACTACCTCTCCCTGCCCCCCGACGTCGCCCACCGCGCCGGCGACGGCAGCACCCCGGCGCAGGAGCTGCGCAGCCAGCTGCACCTGCTCGTGGAGGGGTGCCGGCAGCTGCGGGACGCGGTGCTGGCCGCCGACGTGGACCGCCAGCAGCAGCAGAGCAGGTTCCTGGAGACCAAGTTCCGCCGCAGCGACCTGGACCTGTGACCCGCCCGCCGGGCCTCCCGCGCGCCCACCGGGTGCGGTAGGAAGGGTCCATGACGCTCGACGTCCAGCTCGTCGGCTCCACGACCCAGATGGCCGTGGTGACGCTGCGGCCCGGCCAGACGGTCTACTGCGAGGCGGGCAAGTTCCTCTTCTCCTCCGGCGACGTCGTGATGGAGACCAAGCTGACGGCGCCCAGCGACCCCCACGGCAAGCCCGACGGCGGCGGGCTCGGCAGCCTGCTGCGGGGGGCGGCCAACGCGGGCAAGCGCGTGCTGGCGGGGGAGTCGTTCGCCTTCCAGCACTTCCACACCCCCGGCGGCGACGGCCTGCTGGGCCTGGCCGGGGTCCTGCCCGGCGAGATGCGCGTCCTGGAGCTCGACGGCGGCACGACGTGGTTCGCCGAGAAGGACGCCTTCGTGGCGGCCGAGGCGGGCGTCCACTTCGACATCGCCTTCTCCGGCCTGGGCCAGGGCGTCATGGGCGGGGAGGGCTTCATCCTGGAGAAGTTCACCGGCCGCGGGTCCTTGATGATCGCCGGCGCGGGGGACTTCATCGACATCAACCCCGCCGACTACGGCGGCACGATCCGCGTCGACACCGGCTGCATCGTGGCCTGGGACGACCGCATCACCTACGGCGTCGAGACCGTCGGCCGGCTCAACCGGCAGGGCATCATGAGCGCGGTCTTCGGCGGCGAGGGGCTGACCCTGGCGACGCTGCGCGGCAACGGGCGCGTCATCCTGCAGTCGGTCACCATCGAGGCCTTCGCCAAGGCCCTCGTGAAGAGCAGCGCCAAACCCGACCAGCAGGGCCTGGGCGCGCTCGGCGGCCTGTTCTCCGGGTCCCGGGACTGACCGGGCACCCCGGGGCACTTCCCGGGGCCGGTGATCGTTGGACCGCACGTCGGAACACCACGACGACAGCACAACCACGCAGAAGGAGCGACACACCATGGGCGTCAGCCTCAGCAAGGGCGGCAACGTCTCCCTCTCGAAGGAAGCGCCGGGGATGACCAAGGCCGTCATCGGCCTGGGCTGGGACGCGAACTCGTTCACCGGTTCGGAGTTCGACCTCGACGCGCAGGCCATCATGGTCGGCCCCAACGGCAAGGTCCCCAACGACGGGTTCTTCGTCTTCTTCAACCAGCTGAAGTCCCCCGAGGGGTCCGTCGAGCACACCGGCGACAACCGCACCGGTGAGGGCGAGGGCGACGACGAGCAGATCAACGTCGACCTGTCGCGCATCCCGGCCGAGATCGACAAGGTCGTCTTCACCGTCGCCATCTACGACGCCGACACCCGTAAGCAGTCCTTCGGCCAGGTCCGCAACGCCTTCATCCGCGTCGTGAACGCCGAGGGCAACACCGAGGTCGCGCGCTACGACCTGTCCGAGGACGCCTCCACCGAGACCGCCATGGTCTTCGGCGAGCTGTACCGCAACGGCAGCGACTGGAAGTTCCGCGCCGTCGGCCAGGGCTACGCCGACGGCCTGCGCGGCATCGCGACCGACTTCGGCGTCAGCGTCTGACCCACCCCTCCCGCGCCGCGCGTCGTCCCCACCGGGGGACGACGCGCGGCGTTCTCCCGTGCGCGCGCCGGGCCCGGGATGAGAGGGTCGTCCCTGCTGCACGTCAGGCCCGCACCGGGCTCCGATCGACAAGAGAGTTCCCGTGATCCTCAAGACCTACCGCTGGTCGTTCATCGTGACGGCCCTGGGCATCGTGCTCGCGGCGTGGTACGGGCTGTCGGCCCACCTGGGCATCGGCCAGGCCGTCGCGCTCGTCCTGATCCTGTCGATCCTCGAGATCAGCCTGTCCTTCGACAACGCGGTCGTGAACGCCACGATCCTCGAACGGATGAGCGACTTCTGGCGCAAGATCTTCCTGTCGGTCGGCATCATCATCGCCGTCTTCGGCATGCGCCTGGTCTTCCCCATCGTGCTGGTGTGCGTCACCGCCGGCCTCAGCCCCGCCGAGGTCATCCGCCTCGCGCTGGCCGGCGGCGAGCCCGAGACCCCCGGGACCTACGGGTACGAGCTCAACCAGGCGCACCCGACCATCGCCGCCTTCGGCGGGATGTTCCTGCTCATGCTCTTCCTGAACTTCATCTTCGGGGAGAAGGAGCACCACTGGATCGGGCCGGTCGAGCGCCTGCTGGAGCGCGTCGGCAAGCTGGAGTACGTCCAGGTCATCGTGGCCGGCGGCGTGCTGCTGATCGTCGCCGAGACCTTCGCGACCGACCACGGCCGCACCGTGCTGGCCTCGGGCCTGGCCGGCATCGTGACGTACCTGCTGGTCAACGGCCTCGGTGAGCTGTTCAACGTCGAGGACCACCTCGAGCACGGGGAGCACCCCGACGGCGCCGACGCCGCCGCGGCCGGCGGCGGGGCCACGCCGGTCCGCAGCGGGCCCACCACGGCCGCGAAGGCCACCGGCAAGGCGGCGTTCTTCCTGTTCCTGTACCTGGAGGTCCTGGACGCGTCGTTCTCCTTCGACGGCGTCATCGGGGCCTTCGCCATCACCTCCGACCCGGTCATCATCGCGATCGGCCTCGGCGTGGGCGCCATGTACATCCGGTCCATGACCGTCCACCTCGTCGAGGAGGGCACGCTGGCCCAGTACCCGTACCTGGAGAACGGTGCGCTGTGGGCCATCGGCGCGCTGGCGACGATCCTGCTGCTGAGCATCGAGGTGCACATCCCCGAGGTCGTCACCGGGCTCATCGGCCTGGCCTTCATCGTGGCCTCGCTGATCAGCTCCATCCGCTACAACCGGGCCCACCCGGAGGAAGCGCACGTGGAGACGCACGCCGTGCACAGCTGACCGGCGTCGGGACGGACGGGGACGGGACGGGGGATCGGGAGGGGACGGCGGGTGAGCGGGACCGGGGGACAGCCGGCGGAGGCGGTCCACAACTTCCTGGGGCACCCCGTGCCGCGTCGCAGCACGCGCACGCTCGCCGACCACCTGCACCCCCGTCCCGCCCCGGCCCGGCCCCCGCGGCCGGCACCGGCTCCCGCCGCCCCACCCGCGACCCGGCCCGCTCCCGCGCCGGCGCCCCCGCCGGCCGCGGTCGTCGGGCGGGCCCGCGCCGCGGAGCGCCGCGTCGTCCTGGACGACGAGCGTCCCGTCCTGACCATCCCCGCGGCCGAGCGCGGGTCGGGGACCCTGCGGTTCACCCTGGAGTGGGACCAGCTGGTCACCGCCTCGGGCCTGCACCGCTCCACCGACCTGCACCTGGGCTGCTTCTGGCAGACCCGCGACCGGCACTCCGGCGCCCTGCAGTCCCTCGGCGACCTGCTCGCCGCCCCCGGCTTCGGCGCCCGGCAGGTCCTGCGGCTGGGCGCGCGCGGCGAGCAGACCGGGGAGGAGGTCCTCGGTGACGCCGCCCACCTGGGGCTGATGCGCCGGATGTTCTTCTACGCCTACGCCGTGGGGCCCCGCCCGCCGGACTACGCGCGGCTGGCGCCGCGGCTGACCATCGGCCGCCGCGGCGGGGGCAGCGTGCAGCTGTGGGCGCAGGACCCGCCCCCCGGGGCCCGCACCTGCGTGCTCGCCTCCCTGCACGACGTGGGCGGCGACCTCGTGGTGCGCCGCGAGAACGACTTCTTCCCCGGCCCGGCCCGCGAGGCCGGGCTCGCCCACGGGTTCGACGACCTCGACTGGAACGCCGAGGGCACGATCCCGCGGGCCTCCTGACCCCGACCACCCACCACCCGAGGAGAACCCGTGGCCGTCAGCCTCACCAAGGGCCAGAAGCTGTCGCTGAGCAAGTCCGGCGGCGGTGAACTCACCCGCGTCTTCATGGGTCTCGGCTGGGACGCCGTGGCCAAGGGCCTGTTCCGCAAGAAGGCCGTCGACATCGACCTCGACGCCAGCGTCCTGCTCTTCGACGCCCGCGGGAAGGTCGTCGACGAGGTGTGGTTCCAGCAGCTGCGCAGCAAGGACGGGTCGGTCACCCACACCGGGGACAACCTCACCGGCGAGGGCGAGGGCGACGACGAGGTCGTCTACGTCGACCTGCCCGCCGTGCCCGCCGCCGTCACCACGCTCGTCTTCGTCGTCTCCAGCTTCACCGGCCAGGACTTCTCCCAGGTCCAGAACGCCGTCTGCCGCCTCGTCGACGCCGCCGGGCCCACCCCCGTCGAGCTGGCCCGCTACGCGCTGTCCGACGCCGGCCCGCACACCGCGCAGGTCATGGCGAAGCTGACCCGCGAGGGGTCGGGCTGGGCGATGACCGCGATCGGCGCCCCCGCCAACGGCCGGCACATCCGCGACCTGCGCGACGCCGTCGCCGCGCACGTGTAGGACGCGCGACGCACGTGCGGCACTTCTCCACCCTCGACCCCGGACAGCACCGGCGGCTGTTCCTCCACCCCCCGCGGGCGCTCGACCTCGGCGCCGGCCGCGACGAGCTCGCGGTGGCGCTCGGGGCGACCCTGTACTGCCCGGCGACGCGCGAGCGGCTGGCCGGGGACCTGCTGAAGCTGGCCGGCCGCGGCGTCCTGTCCGCCGTGGCCTGCCTGGAGGACTCCGTGCCGGACGACGCCGTCGCCCGCGCCGAGGAGGTCCTCGTCCGGGAGCTGGCCGGGCTGGCCCGCACCCCGGCGTGGGTCGACGGGCCGCCGCTCATGCTGTTCGTGCGCCCGCGCACCCCCGAGCAGCTGCTCAGGGTCGTCGAGCGCGCCGGCGTCGGCCTCGACTGCCTGCTGGGGTTCGTCGTGCCGAAGTTCGGCGGCGCCGGGCAGCCCCCGCCCAAGGAGTGGCTGCAGGCCGTGCAGGCGGCCTCGGACCGCGCCGGGCGCCGGTTGTGGGCGATGCCCGTCCTGGAGAGCCGGGACATCGCGCACCTCGACACCCGGCAGGCGGCGCTGTTCGCCATCCGCGAGGTCCTCGACGCCCACCGCGACGTCGTCCTGGCCGTCCGCACCGGGGCCACGGACCTGTCCGCGGCCTACGGCCTGCGCCGCCCGCGCGGGCAGACGGTGTGGGACGTGCGGGTCGTGGCGGACGTGCTGGGCGACGTCATCAACGTCCTGGGCCGGGCCGACGGCACCGGGTACCCGATCACGGCGCCCGTCTGGGAGCACTTCAGCTCCGGCGAGCGCGTCTTCCGGACCTCCCTGTCGGCCGGGCCGTTCGCCGAGGGCGCCGAGGAGCTGCGCGAGCAGCTCATCGCCGACGACCTCGACGGCCTGGTCCGCGAGCTCGTCCTGGACCGGGTCAACGGCCTGCAGGGCAAGACCGTCATCCACCCCTCGCACGTCGCGGTGGTGCACGCCACGTCGGTGGTGACCCACGAGGACTTCTCCGACGCCAGCGACGTCGTGGCCCAGTCCGGGGGCGGGGCGATGGCCTCGTCGTACCGCAACAAGATGAACGAGGCCGGCCCGCACCGCGCGTGGGCCGAGAGGGTCCTGCGGCGCGCCGGGGCCTTCGGCGTCGCCCGCGAGGACGTGTCCTACGCGCACCTGCTGCAGGCCCAGGACGAGGCGTGGCGCGCCGTCCGCGCCCGGGGGGCGGACGCGTGAGGGGCACCGGCACGGGGGCGCCGACCGGGGCCTGGGTCGCCGACCGCCTCGGCGTCCGGGTCCACGGCGGGCCCGGCGTCGACGGCCTCGACGTCCACGACCTGCTGGGGCTGGCGCTGCGGCGCAACCCCCGCCGCGCGCACCTGCTCGTCAGCCGCGTCCTGGGCAAGCACGTCCCCACCGACCCGCGCCTGGTGCGGGCCGCGGGCCTGCGCCTCGGCGCGCAGGTCGCCGCCGTGCTGGGGTTCCCCGACGCCCCCGGGGCCGGCACCGGGACCTGGCGGGCGGCCCTGGACGGCGACCCGGTCGCCACCAGCGCCGTCCTGGCCGGGGCGCTGCGCTGCCCGGCCCGCCCCGACGCCGTCGTGGTCGGCTACGCCGAGACGGCCACCGGGCTGGGTCAGACCGTGGCCGAGGCCCTCGGCTGCGCCGGGCTGCACTCCACCCGCCGCGAGGTGCCGGGGGCGGTCGACTGGGCCGGGTTCGAGGAGGAGCACTCGCACGCCACCGGTCACCGCCTGCTGCCGGCCGACCCGGCCGTGCGGGCGGCGCTGGCCGACCCCGAGGCGCCGGTCGTCCTCGTCGACGACGAGCTGTCCACGGGCCGGACGGTCGCGAACACCCTGCGGGCCGTGCACGCGCTCACCGCGCACCGGCACTACGTCGTCGCGGGCCTGGTGGACCTGCGCTCGGCGGCCGACCGGGAGCGGCTGGCGGACCTGGCCGCCGAGCTCGGCGCACGCGTCGACGTCGTCGCGCTCGCGCGCGGCGGGGTCGACCTGCCCGCGGACGTCCTGCGCCGCGGCGCCGAGCTCGTCTCGGGCGTGCAGCCGGTCGTGCCGGCGGCGCGCCCGGAGGCCGCCGCCGAGCCCGTGCGGGTCGACTGGCCCGCGGGCCTGCCCACCACGGCGCGCTTCGGCACCGCCGGTGACCACGGGCTGCGGCTGAGCGGGGCCGACCTCGTGCGGCACCTGCTGCCCGAGCTGCCCGCGGGGGCCGAGGTCCTGGTGCTGGGGACCGAGGAGCTGATGCACGCCCCCCTGGCGGTGGCGACCCAGCTGGCGGAGCGGTTCGCCGGGACGGTGCGGTTCTCCTCCACGACCCGCTCACCGGTCCTGGCCGTCGACGACCCCGGGTACGCCGTGCGCGGGTCCGTCGCGTTCGCCTCCCACGACCCCGCCCAGGACGGCCCGGGCGTCCGGTACGCCCACAACGTCGCCCGCGACCGCCCCTGGGACGTCGTGCTGCTCGTCGTGGACTCGGCCTCGGACCCGGCGGCGCTGCACGCCCCCGACGGCGCGCTGGCCGCGCTGGCCCCGCACGCCGGGCGGCTGCTGCTCGCCACCCTGCCGGCCGACCGCTGGCCCACCGACCCCGTGAGGAACCCCGTGAGGAACACCGAGTGAACCTGCCCCCCGCCCTGTCGGGACCGCACTTCGGGTCCTACGCGCCGGACGAGGTGAGCTGGTTGCTCACCGACCTGTCGCACGCCGAGCTCGAGGCCCCCGCCGAGGAGCGCGAGGAGGCCATCCAGAGCGGCGGCGCGCACTACGCCGAGTCGCTGCCGGTGGAGTACCAGCCCAGCCCGGAGTACCAGCGGCTGTTCCTCGACGCGCTGGCGCGCGGGGCCCGCCGGGTGGCGCTGGGGGTGGGGGTGGTCGCCGAGCTGCTGCGCGCCGAGCGGGGCGAGGACCTGCTGCTGGCGTCGCTGGCGCGGGCCGGGACGCCGGTGGGGGTCCTGGTGCGGCGGTGGGCGGCCCGGCAGGGGCTGCACTGGCCGCACGTCGCGGTGTCCATCGTGCGCGGCAGGGGCATCGACGAGGTGGCGCTGGCCTGGATCGCGGCGCACCACGACCCGGCGCGGGTCGTCTTCGTGGACGGCTGGACGGGCAAGGGCGCCATCGTGCGGGAGCTGTCCGCGGCGCTGGCCCGGTTCCCCGGGTTCAGCGACGACCTGGCCGTGCTGGCCGACCCGGGGCGGTGCGTGCGGACGTTCGGGACCCGCGAGGACTACCTCGTCCCCTCGGCGTGCCTGAACTCGACGGTGTCGGGCCTGGTCTCGCGCACCGTCCTGAACGACCGGCTCACCGGCCCGGGGCAGTTCCACGGCGCGAAGTTCTACGCCGACCTCGCCGGGGCGGACCTGTCGAACCGGTTCCTCGACGAGGTGACGTCCTGGTTCGACGACGTCGCCGCCGAGGTCCCCGCCGCGGTGGAGGCGGTGCGCTCGGGGGACCGGGAGGCGGCGTTCACGGGCTGGGCCGAGGTCGAGCGGGTCAGCGAGCACTACGGCATCGGGGACGTGAACCTCGTCAAGCCGGGCGTGGGGGAGACGACGCGGGTCCTGCTGCGCCGCGTCCCGTGGCGGGTCCTGGTCCGGCCGGCGGCCGAGCTGACCCACCCCGACGACCTGGCCCACGTCCGGCTGCTGGCGCAGCAGCGCGGTGTCGCGGTCGAGGAGGTCCCGGGCCTGGCGTACTCGGCCATCGGCCTGATCCACCCGCGGTTCACCCGCGGGGCCACCGGCGCGGACGGCAGGGCCGTCTGATGGGGTTCCTCGCGGCCAGCGACCTGGACCAGACGCTGGTGT
Source organism: Kineococcus rugosus (assembly GCF_050871975.1). Taxonomy (NCBI): domain Bacteria; kingdom Bacillati; phylum Actinomycetota; class Actinomycetes; order Kineosporiales; family Kineosporiaceae; genus Kineococcus; species Kineococcus rugosus. The sequence goes on from NZ_JBJLSJ010000004.1 coordinate 18,529, forward strand.
TCTCGGCGCGCTCGGCGCAGGCCGACGTCGCCTCGCTCGTGCCCGTCGAGGAGTACCGCGACGCGACGATCTCGTGGGTGACGCCCGCGGCGTGGTCGCTGTTCGCCGACCTCGTCGCCTCGGACCGGTTCGTGCCGGTGACGACGCGCACGGTGGAGCAGTACCGGCGGATCCGCTGGCCGGTGCGCCCGCCGCGGTTCGCGGTGTGCGCCAACGGGGGCGTCGTCCTCGTCGACGGCGAACCCGACGCCGCGTGGGCGGCCGCGGTGCGCGGGCGGCTGGCGGGGTGCGCGCCGCTGCCGGACGTCCTGGCGGCGCTGACCCGGCTGGCGCGCGAGCTCGTCGCCGTGGTCCCGGGGTCGCAGGAGCCGTCGGTGCGGGAGGTCCCCGGGTTGTTCGGGTACGTGGTGCTGCGCGACGGTCAGCGCGCGGCGCTGGAGGGGGCCCGGCTCGGGGAACTCACCCGGCTGCTCGACGGCTGGGGTTTCACGGTGTCGCTGCAGGGCCGCAAGCTGTACGCCGTCCCGCGGCCGCTGACGAAGTCCGCCGCGGTCGCCGAGGTCGTGTCCCGCTGCGGCGCGGAGGGTTTCGTCGCGGCGGGCGATTCGCTGCTGGACGTCGACCTGCTCGTCGCGGCCCGCGCGGCGCGCCGTCCCCGGCACGGGGAACTGCTGCGGACCGGGTGGGAGCACCCGGGCGCCGAGCTCACCGACGCGGTGGGGGCGGCGGCCGGAGAGGAGATCGCGCGCTGGCTGCTGGCCGCCACCGCGTGAGCAGCACCCCGGCCGCCGCGACCGCGGCCAGGCCGACGGCCCAGCGGACGGCCGGTCCGCCGGGCGGGTGGACCAGGACCTCGGCGAGCGCCCCCAGCGGGACGACGAGCCGGGCGAGCAGCCCGATCGGCCCGGCGTCGTGCAGGCGGGTCCCGGCCAGGCCCAGCAGCGGGCAGCACACCAGGGCCGCGGCCGCCCAGAACGGGAACCGGCCGGCGGCGGCGGTGAACGGCACGCCGCGCACGGCCGCGTCCACGACGTAGAACGACGCCAGCCCGATCGTCCCGGACAGCCAGCCGCCCACCGCCGCCCGCCACGGCGTGCGCAGGACCGCACCGGCCAGGACGGCGAGCCCGGCCCAGGCGAACCCCGCGTTCAGCACGAGGCCGGCGGTGCGCAGCGGGCCGGGGGCGCTGTCCAGGAGGGCGTTGAGGGCGCCGAAGGCCACCGCGACGGCCGGCACGAGGATCACGTCCCGGACGGTACGCAGCTCAGGGCGCCGCGGCGGGCCCGTGCGCCGGACCGGCCGCGCCTCAGCGCGAGATCTCCACGAGCACCGACAGGTGCCCGGCGCCAGGCACGGTGACGAGGTCGGCCCCGGGGACCGCGGCGGCCAGCCGGCGGGCGTGCGCGACCGGGACGACGAGGTCGGCCTCGCCGTGCACGAGGACCACCGGGGCGGTGATCGTCGCGAGGTCGAACCCCCACGGGGTCACGAGGGCGACGTCGTCGTCGACCTCGCCGCCCGGCCCGCCGGCGGTGGCCTCCTGCACGACCGTGCCGAACCACCCCCAGGGCCCGTCCAGCGCGGCGAGGTCGTCGGCGGTGAAGTCGGGCTCGCCGGGTGCGAACCCCTCGCGGGCCGCGCGGCCCTCCAGGGCCCGGGTGAGGGTGGCGCGCGAGGCCGGGCCCATCCCGGCGAACCAGTCCTCCCCGGTGAAGGGGGCCGGGCCGGAGACCGCCAGGACGGAGGTGACCCGGTCGGGCAGCAGGGCGGCGGTGGCCAGCGCGTGCGGTGCGCCGCCGGAGTGCCCGACCGCGCGGCAGGTCGCGACGCCGAGGTGGTCCAGGACGGCGCGCACGTCGGCGGCGACGTCGGCGACGGCGCGGCCCGGGGTGCGCGGGGACCGGGCGTAGCCGGGGCGGTCGACGCCGATCCAGCGGGTGGCGGTCTCCCGCCACGGCGCGGGTGGTTCCCCCGTGCCCGGGGTCCCGCCGTGCCAGAGCACCACGTCCCCGGAGCCGTCACCCGAAGCACCGGGGTCCGTGCCGGTGTCGTGGATCCCGAGGGTGCGCCCGTCGGGCAGGCGGAGCTCGGTGCGGGTCACGCTGCGGGTCACGGGAAGAAGGGTTCCACCGCGGCCCGCCCGGCGTCCAGGTCGAACCCCCTGGCCCGCAGCCAGTCGTCGTCCCAGTACGTGTCGAGGTAGCGGTTCCCGTCGTCGCAGACCAGCGTCACCACCGACCCGGCCCGGCCCTCCCGGCGCATGCGGTCCACCAGCCGCAGCGCGACCGACAGGTTCGTCCCCGTCGAGGCGCCCGCCCGGATCCCGGTGCGCTCGAACAGGATCCGCATCGCGGCGACGGACTCGTCGTCGGGGACGGTGAACACCTCGTCGATGACCGAGGGCACGAACGACGGCTCGACGCGGGGCCGCCCGATGCCCTCGATGCGCGAACCGCGCCCGGTGACCGTCCGCGAACCGGTGCGCCAGGCCTGCGCGAACGCCGAACCCTCCGGGTCGGCGACCGCGAGCCGCGTCGCGTGCTGGGCGTACCGGCAGTAGCGGCCGATGGTCGCGCTCGTCCCGCCGGTGCCGGCGCCGACGACGATCCACTCCGGTTCGGGGTGGGGTTCGAGGGCCAGCTGCTCGAAGATGGAGCAGGCGATGTTGTTGTTGCCGCGCCAGTCGGTGACGGTCGAGGCCATCGCGAACTGGTCGAGGTAGAACCAGCCGTCCTGCGCGCCGAGGTGCTCGGCGGCGGCGTAGACCTCCCCGGGGTCGTCGACGAGGTGCAGGCGCCCGCCCTGGCGCCGGATGAGGTCGAGCTTGGCGGCCGACGTCTGCGCCGGGACGACCGCGACGAACCCCAGGCCGAGCAGCCGCGCGAAGTAGGCCTCCGAGACGGCCGTGGACCCGCTGGAGGCCTCCACCAGCGTCGTCCCGGCGGTGATGTCGCCGTTGCTGAGCCCGAACAGGAACAGCGACCGCGCGAGCCGGTGCTTCAGCGACCCGGTGGGGTGCGTCGACTCGTCCTTGAGGTAGAGCCGCACCCCCCACTGCGCGGGGAGGTCGAACACCCGCAGGTGGGTGTCGGCGCTGCGGTTGGCGTCGGCCTGGACGACGCGCACGGCGTTGTGCACCCAGTCGCGGTCCTCGTGCGAGCTCATCGGGTGACGGTACCGGCCCTCCGCGACCGGGGACGCAGCTGTCCCCGACCGCGGGGGGCGGCAGGCTCACCGGGCTACTTGATGGCCCCGCGGGTGACGCCGCTCATGACCCACCGCTGGGCCAGGACGTAGACGAGGATCGTCGGCGCCATCGCCATCAGGTAGGACGCGAAGGCGACGTTGTAGTCGGTGCTGAAGGCGCGCTGGAAGATCTGCAGCAGCACCGGCAGGGTCTGCATGTCGGCCTCGGCGGTGATGAGCGAGGGCATCATGTAGTCGTTCCAGCTGGCCAGGAACGCGAAGATCCCGACGGTCGCGTTCATGGGGGCCAGCAGCGGGAAGACGATCCGCCAGAACACCTGCCACGTCGAGGCGCCGTCGATGCGGGCGCTCTCCTCCAGCTCGTCGGGGATGGACCGCAGGAACGCGGAGTACAGCAGCACGCTGAACGACATCTGGAACATGATGTGCAGCAGGACGACGCCGCCGGGGTTGTCCAGGCCCAGCGTCGCGGTGAGCTTGACCTGCGGCAGGGCCAGGACGGGGAACGGGATGAACATCGCCGCGAGCAGGTAGACGTAGGAGTACCGGAAGAGCTTGTGCTCCCAGTTGCGGACGATGGCGTACGAGGCCCAGCTGGCCAGCAGCAGGCAGCCGATGACGCTCAGCGCGCTGATGGCCGCCGAGATCGCCAGGCCGCGGCCGAACCCGGTGAGCGTCCACCCCTCGGCGAAGCTGCCGAAGTTCAGCGGCCACGGGAAGTCGAACCCGGAGCCGGCGACGGCCTCCTCGGGCGTCTTCAGGGCCATGGCGACGGAGAAGTACAGCGGGACGAGCACGGTGAGGGAGCAGACCCCGAGGACGATCGTCAGCGCCCAGCCCTTGCGGGGCTTGCGGCCGACGACGGCCAGGTCGTGGTGGGTGCGGGTCGTGGTGGGGATGGTGGTCGGGTCGATGGCGGTCATCAGAGCTGCACCCCTCGGCGACGGATCAGCTGCAGTTGCAGGATCGAGATGACGACGGTGAGGACGAAGAACACCAGGGCGTTCGCCATCTGGTAGGAGTAGTCGCCGTTGGTGAACCCGGAGAAGATCACCATCGAGACGCTGCGCGTCGCGGTGCCGGGGCCGCCGTCGGTGAGGCCGACGATGATGTCGTAGGTGCTGAGGAAACCCTTGAACCCGAGCACGGTGTTGATGATGACGTACCCCCACATGAGCGGCAGGGTGATCGAGAAGAACTGCCGCGAGGCTCCCGCGCCGTCGAGGGCGGCGGCCTCGTAGACCTCGTCGGGTACGGCGAGCAGCCCGGCGATGTAGATGATCATCGCGCCGGGGACGGCCTGCCAGGTCGTGACGATGACGACCGCGAACCACGCCCAGTCCGGGTTGGCCAGCAGGCTGGTCTGCAGGGCGGGGACGGCGTCGAACACCTGCGGGATCGACGTCGAGAACAGGTAGTTGAACACGAAGGCGATGACGATCCCGGACACGACCATCGGGATGAAGAAGACGCTGCGCAGGAACGTCTTGGCGTGGATCTTCGCGTTCAGGCCCAGCGCCAGCAGCAGGGCGATGACGTTGGTGAGGACGACCGTGACGAGCGCGAAAAGCAGGGTGAACCCGTAGGCGTCGCGGATGTTCGGGTCGGTGAACAGGACCCGGAAGTTGGAGAACCCCACGACGTCGAAGTCGCCGAACCCGATGTAGTTCGTGAGGCTGACCCCGGCCCCCAGCAGCGCGGGCACGGTGATGAACAGGGTGAACAGGGTGATCGTCGGCAGCAGGAACAGGTAGAAGGTGGGGTCGACACGCTTGCGGGGCCGGCGCTGGACCGCGAGGCGGTCGGCGGCGGTGCCGGTCGTGCGGGTGGTGGTGGCCATCGGGACTCCGTCGTCGTCGAGGGGTGTCGCTCGGCAGGGGGGATCAGACCGCGTCGCGTGCGGCGAGGCGCCCCCAGTCCTCGTCGAGCCGGCGCAGCATGGTGTCGGAGTCGCCGGTGAACACGGCGTCTTGGACGTAGTTCCCCACGGGGACGCCGGGCGGGATGTAGGTGTTGGCGCCCTGGTAGATCCGGCCCTCGGCCAGGCTCGCCTGCAGGCCCGCCATGCGCGGGTCCGTCTGCGGCGGGGCGCCCTTGAGCGGCGACGTGGCGAGGTTGTCGCCGTTGTACCGGCCGATGACGTCCGGCGACATCAGCCACGACACGAACGCGCGGGCCTCCTCCTGGTGCGGGGAGGACTTCGGGATCCACAGCGACAGGTCGAGGTTCACCCGGGTCCGGGCCTCGGCGGGGTCCTCGGTGGCCGGCATCGGGAAGGTGTCCACCGGCAGGTCGGGGTCGACCTTGGAGACCTCGTTGAGGGCCCACGGCCCCTGCAGGTACATGGCGGCCTCACCGCGCCCGAACGCGAGGTTCCCGTCGGGGTAGGTGCGGCTGGCGTTGTCGGGGTTGGCGTGCCGGGAGAACTCGACCATCTTGCGGCCGGCCTCCCCGAACGTCTCCAGGAACGTCACGTCCTCGCCGGACTTCAGCGCCTCGTAGAACGCGGCGACGTCGGCGGCGCTGCCGGTGGTGTAGTCGAACAGGCCCTGGGCCAGGGTCCACACCTCGGCGGAGGTCAGCTCGACGGGAACGACGCCGTTGGCGGCGAACGTCTCGCAGGCCGCGATGAGCTCGGACCAGGTGGTGGGGACCGCCACGCCGTTCTGCTCGAACAGCGCCTTGTTGTAGAGGACGCCGGCCGCGGTGATCGAGTAGGGCAGGACGCTCGTCTCGCCCCGGTGGTTGGCGAACTGGTCCACGAGGTCCTGGTACTGCGGGTCGACGCTGTCGGCCTCGGGGGTCCCGGCCAGGTCGACCAGGACGCCGGTGGAGACGAACGAGGCGGTCTCCAGGTTGTAGTTGAACATGCCCACGTCCGGCGGCGCGCCGCGGACGAACTGCGCGGTCAGCGACGTCTGCGAGGAGTCGTGGACGACCCAGATGTCGCTCTGGGACCGGTTGAACTCCTCCACCAGGCCCGAGACGTACTCGATGACCTCGGTCTTGGACTCGAACAAGCGGATCGTGGTCCGGCCCTGCGACCCCGCGGGCGCGCCGCAGGCGGCCAGTCCCGCCGTCGCGGCGGCGGCGCCGAGGAAGGTCCTCCGGCTGGTTCTCGATGGCACGAGCGGTCCCTCCGTCGAGTTCCCGCGCGGGCACCGTCGCCCGCGCGGGTCGTGCGGATCCCCCAGGGGGATCAGGCGGGCTCGTCCTCGAGCCACACCGTGGTGTCCTGGGGGACCAGGTTCCCCCGCAGCGGTCCGCTGCACAACACGACCCGCCCGGCGGGCAGTTCCACTCCCGGGTGGGAGAAGTTCGTCAGGACGGTCCAGCCACCCGGACGGGTGAAGGTCACGACGCCCTCGGGGGAGGGCAGCCAGGTCAGGTCGTCGCCGGTCCGCAACCGGCGCCGCGCGGCGAGGGCCTGCCGGTAGAATTCCAGCGTGGAGCCCTCCACGCCGTCCTGGCGGTCGACGGCGACGTCGGCGAACCACGACGGCTGCGGCAGGTGCGCGCCGCCGGACCCGAAACCGTGCGAGGGGCCGGCCGCGGTCCACGGGATCGGGACCCGGCAGCCGTCGCGGCCCTTCTGCTCGCCGCCGGAGCGGCGCCACGTGGGGTCCTGCAGGGCGGCCGGGGACAGGTCGGCGACCTCGGCCAGCCCCAGTTCCTCCCCCTGGTACAGGTAGGTGCTGCCGGGCAGGGCGAGGATGAACGCCGTCGCGGCCCGGGCGCGGCGCAGCCCGCCGTCGGCGTCGGGGACGGGGTCCTTGCCCTCGGACAGCAGCCAGGCGTTCTCGTCGGTCCCCGGCGGTAGCGCGTAGCGGCTGGCGTGGCGCACGACGTCGTGGTTGGACAGCACCCACGTCGAGGAGCTGCCGGCCTCCTCGGCGAACCGCAGGTTGTCGGTGACGACCTCGCGGAAGGCGGCGGCGTCGAAGTCGGCCTTGAGCAGGTCGAAGTTGAACGCCTGGCCCAGGCCCTCGGGGGAGGCGTAGCGGGCGCGGCGGTGCGCCGGGACCCAGGCCTCGGCGACGGCGGTGCGGGGCGGGTCGTAGCGGTCGAACAGCTCGCGCCACTGCGCGTAGACCTCGTGCACCTCGTCGCGGTCGAACAGGGGGTGCGAGCCGTCGAGGAGGCCGGCCAGCTCGGCCTTCGACGGCAGCGGCTCGGTGAGGTCCTTGGTGAGGGCGTGGGCGACGTCGATGCGGAAGCCGTCGACGCCGCGGTCGGCCCAGAACCGCAGGGTGCGCAGGTGGTCGGCGCGCACGTCGGGGTGGGCCCAGTTCCAGTCGGGCTGCTCGGGGGCGAACAGGTGCAGGTACCAGTCGCCGTCACCGACGGGTTCCCACGCCGGCCCGCCGAAGGCCGCGGTCCAGTCGCTGGGCGGCAGCTCGCCGTCGGCGCCGCCGCCGCGGCGGAACACGTACCGCTCCCGCTCGGGGGAGCCGGGCCCGGCGGCCAGCGCCTCCCGGAACCACGCGTGCCGGTCGGAGGAGTGGTTGGGGACGATGTCCACGACGAGCTTGATGCCGGCGCCGTGCAGCGCGGCGACCAGCTCGTCGAACTGCTCGAGGGTGCCGATGCGGGGGTCGACGTCGCGGTGGTCGTCGACGTCGTAGCCGCCGTCGGCCAGGGCCGAGGGGTAGAAGGGCGAGAGCCAGACGGCGTCGACGCCGAGCCGGCGCAGGTACGGCACCCGGGAGGTGATGCCGGGCAGGTCGCCGACGCCGTCGCCGTTCGAGTCGGCGTAGCTGCGCGGGTACACCTGGTAGACGACGGCCTCGCGCCACCAGTCGTTCGGGTTCGTGCTCACGCGGATCTCCGATGATCGACACTTGATCTGGGGCCTAAATCTAAGGGCTGGCTAAAGTGTGCCCAGCCGGTGGGAAGGGGTCAAGGGGTGGCGCAGGGGGTTTCGGTCACGCGGCGGCTGCGCGACGACAACGCGCTCGCCGTGCTGCACCACGTCTGGGACCTGCCCCCCGCGCCGGACGGCTCCGAACCCGGCGTCACCGGCACCGACCTCATGGCCGCCACCGGGCTGTCCCGCGCCACCGTGCACGACGTCTGCGACGAGCTCATCGGCCGCGGGTGGCTGCGCGAGCTGCCCAACGGCCGCGCCGCGGGGGACTACACCAAGGGCCGCCCCGCGCGCCGGTACGCCTTCGACGTCCTCGCCGGCACCGTCGTCGGCGTCGACGCCGGCCAGCACCGCATCGCCGCCCGCGTCGCCGACCTGCGCGGCCGGACCCTGGCCGAGGCGGCGCAGACCGTCGACCACGACCCCGCGCGCACCCCCGCCGCCGACCGGCTCGACGCCGTCGGCGCCACCGCCCGGCGGGCGCTGGCCGCCGCCGGGTCCCCGGCCGTCCTCGCCGTCGCCGTCGGGGTCCCGGCCCCCGTGGCCCCCTCCGGGCGCACCGAGTTCACCGGGAACCCGTACTGGCGGTTCATGAACCCCGACCTCGCCGCCCACCTGGCCGACCGCCACGGCTGGCGCGCGCTCGTCGAGAACGACGCCAACCTCGCCGCCCTGGCCGAGGGGTGGCTGGGCAGCGGCCGCGGGGTGCGCAACCAGGTCACGCTGCTGGCCGGCGAGCGCATCGGCGCCGGGGTCGTCGACGACGGCCGGCTGCTGCGCGGCGCCCGCGGCGGCGTCGGGGAGATGCGCTACCTCGACATCGTCGAGGGCGTCGGGTCGGCCGACGGCCTCGGGAAGGTCCTGCGCGACCTCGTGCGCGCCGCCGGCGGGACCGGCGCCGCCGAGGACGTCGTGGCCGCCGCGGAGGCGGGGGAGGAGCTCGCCGGGTCGCTGCTCGCGGTCGCCGCCGAGCGGCTCACCCGCGTCGTGGTCTCGCTGGCCAGCCTCTTCGACCCCGAGCGCGTCGTCGTGGCCGGCGGTGGCGCCGGCGCCGGCGGGGTCGTGGACCGCGTCAACGCCGCGCTGCCCCGGTTCCTCGACGAGCCGCACCCGGTGGTCGTGGCCTCCACCCTGGGCCGTGACGTCGTCGTCCTCGGGGCGGTGCGCCGGGCGCTGGACGAGGTGCGCCGCGACGCCCTCGTCCTGACCCTGGAGCGCTGAGCGCGCTCAGAAGGAGTGCTCGGGCCCGGGGAAGGAGGAGTCGCGCACCGCCGCGGCGTACTCCCGGGCCGCCGCGTCCAGCTGCCCGCGCAGGTCGGCGAACTTGCGGACGAACTTCGCCGTCCGGTCCGACAGGCCCGCGAAGTCCTGCCACACCAGGACCTGCGCGTCGCAGCCCGGACCCGCGCCGATGCCGACGGTCGGGATCGCCAGGGACCGGGTGACCTGCTCGGCCACCGCGGCCGGGACCATCTCCAGCACCACCGAGAACGCCCCCGCCTCCGCGACCGCGCGGGCGTCGGCGAGCACCTGCTCGGCCGCCTCGCCCCGGCCCTGCACGCGGTACCCGCCCAGCGCGTGCTCGGACTGCGGGGTGAACCCGACGTGGGCCATCACCGGCACCCCGGCCGCCACGACGGCCCGCACCCGCGAGGCCGTGCGCAGGCCGCCCTCCAGCTTCACCGCGTGCGCGCCGCCCTCCTTCATCAGCCGCACCGCCGAGAGCACCGCCTGCTCGTCGGAGGCCTCGTAGGAGCCGAACGGCAGGTCCGCCACCACCAGCGCGTGCGGCGCCCCGGCCACCACCGCCCGGGTCAGCGGCAGCAGGTGCTCCAGCGTGACCGGCAGGGTGCTCGACATCCCGAACACCGTGTTCGCCGCCGAGTCGCCCACCAGCAGCACCGGGATCCCGGCCTCGTCGAAGACCTGCGCCGTCATCGCGTCGTAGCTCGTGAGCATCGCCCACCTCTCCCCGGCGTCCTTCCACTCCCGCAGGTGGTGGACGCGGGTCCGGCGCCGCCGCGCGGGGGCCTCGGTGGCGTACGGCACCTCAGCGCTCCCCGGTCGTCGCGGCCGAGTGCACCGGCTCGACCGCCCGCGGCTCGCGCCAGCGGTTCGTGATGGGCAGCCGCCGGTCCCGGCCGAAGGCCTTGAAGGAGATCTTCGGGCCCGGGGCGAACTGCCGCCGCTTCCACTCCGCCCGGTCGACCAGCGTCACGATCGAGTCGACGAGCGTGCCGTCGAACCCGGCCGCCAGCATGTCCGCGCGGCCCTTGTCGCCCTCGACGTAGTCCTCCAGGATCGCGTCGAGCACGTCGTACGGCGGCAGGGAGTCCTGGTCGACCTGGCCCGGGCGCAGCTCGGCCGACGGCGGCTTGGTGATGGTGTTCTCCGGGATCGGCGGCCGCTCCCCGCGCGCCACCGCCTCGGCGTTGCGCCAGCGCGACAGCTCCCACACCAGCGTCTTGGGCACGTCCTTCAGCGGTGCGTACCCGCCGACGGAGTCCCCGTACAGCGTCGAGTACCCCACCGCGAGCTCGCTCTTGTTGCTCGTCGCCAGGGTCAGGTGCCCCTCCTGGTTGGCCAGGCCCATGATCGTCGTCCCGCGCACCCGCGCCTGCAGGTTCTCCTCCGCGACCCCCTGCAGCGGGACCGTCGCCAGGAACGCCTCGACCATCGGCGCGATCGCGAACTGCCGGTACTCGAAGCCGCAGCGGTCGGCCAGGTCCCGCGCGTCGTCCTGGGAGTGCTGGCTGGAGTACGCCGACGGCAGCGAGATGCCCACGACGTTCCCCGCGCCGATCGCGTCGCAGGCCAGGGAGGCCACCAGCGCCGAGTCGATGCCGCCGGAGACGGCGATGACGACCGAGCGGAAACCGTTCTTGCGCACGTAGTCCCGCAGGCCCAGGACGATCGCGGCGTGGACGTCGGCGACGTCGGGCAGCGGCTCGTGCACCGGCGCGGTGCGCGGCTCGTACGCCGGCACCGGGTCGGTGCTCACCGTGACGCGCGCGATGCGCTCCTCCCAGCCCGGCGTCCGCACCGCCTCGGGCAGGTCCAGGTCCGTCACCACCAGGGACTCCTCGAACTGCGGCCCGCGCGCCAGCACCGTCCCGTCCGCCGCGACGACCAGCGAGTCCCCGTCGAAGACCAGCTCGTCCTGGCCGCCGACGGCGTTGACGTAGGCGATCGGGCAACCGGCCTCCGCCGCGCGCCGCGCGACCAGCTCCAGCCGCACGTCGTCCTTGTTGCGCTCGTACGGCGAGCCGTTCAGGACCGCGAGCAGCCCCGCCCCGGCGTCGTCGGCCATCTGCACCGGGCCGCCGTCCTGCCACAGGTCCTCGCAGATCGCGATCGCCACGTCCACCCCGTGCACCCGCGCGACCAGCAGGTCGTCGCCGGGGGTGAAGATGCGGTACTCGTCGAACACGCCGTAGTTGGGCAGGTGGTGCTTGGCGTAGCGCCCCACGACCCGGCCCCCGTGCAGGACCGCCGCGCAGTTCTGCGGCCGCCCCTTCCCCTCGTGGTGGTCGACGTACCCCACCACGACCGTCACCTCGCCGTGGCCGTCGTCGGCCAGCTCGGCCGCCAGCCGCCCCACGGCCCGCCGGGAGGCGTCGACGAAGGACCGCCGCAGCGCCAGGTCCTCCACCGGGTAGCCCGTGACCGCCGTCTCGGGGAACAGCACCAGGTGCGCGCCCTCGCGCGCCGCCCGGCCCGTCCACTCCCGGATCGCCGCGACGTTCCCGTCGAGGTCGCCGACGGTCGTGTCGATCTGGGCCATGGCCACGCGCAGCTGGGGCATGGCACCAGCCTAGTGAGCCCGCCGCGCGGGCCCCGGCGCGGTCCGGCCGCGGCGCGGACCCGGGGTGCGGGACCGGCCCGGTGCCCCGGTGCGCGATGATGACCGCACCGACCCGCGCGGGGCAGCGGGGACCGCGCGGTCCCGGCGAACGGAGCGAGCAGAGAGGGTGCCATGGACCGCCAGCAGGAGTTCGTCCTCCGGACGCTGGAGGAGCGGGACATCCGCTTCGTCCGGCTCTGGTTCACCGACGTCATCGGGACGCTGAAGTCCGTCGCGATCGCCCCCGCCGAGCTCGAGGGCGCCTTCGGCGAGGGCATCGGCTTCGACGGCTCGGCCATCGAGGGGCTCAGCCGCGTCTCGGAGTCGGACATGCTCCTGCAGCCCGAGCCGTCCACGTTCCAGGTGCTGCCGTGGCGCTCCAGCGACGAGCACCAGGGCACCGCGCGCATCTTCTGCGACATCCTCACCCCCGACGGGCAGCCGGCGCGCTCGGACCCGCGGTTCGTCCTCAAGCGGGCCCTCGACAAGGCCGCCCAGGCGGGCTACACGTTCTACACGCACCCCGAGATCGAGTTCTACCTCTTCAAGGGGCCGCTGGAGCGGGGCCAGACGCCCGAGCCGGTCGACTACGTCGGGTACTTCGACAACCACCCCGGCAGCACCACGACGGACTTCCGCCGCACCGCCATCTCCACGCTGGAGAGCATGGGCATCTCGGTCGAGTTCAGCCACCACGAGGGCGGCCCCGGCCAGAACGAGATCGACCTGCGCTACGCCGACGCCCTGACGACCGCGGACAACATCATGACGTTCCGCACCGTCCTCAAGGAGGTCGCGCGCGACCAGGGCGTCTACGCCAGCTTCATGCCCAAGCCCCTCGCCGGGGAACCGGGGTCGGGCATGCACACCCACCTGTCGCTGTTCGACGGGGACTCCAACGCCTTCTACGAGGCCGGGGCGGAGTACCAGCTCTCCCGCACCGGCCGGCAGTTCATCGCCGGCATCCTGCGGCACGCCGCCGAGATCACCGCCGTCACCAACCAGTTCGTGAACTCCTACAAGCGGTTGTGGTCCGGCGGGGAGGCGCCCAGCTACATCTGCTGGGGGCACAACAACCGCTCCGCGCTCGTGCGCGTCCCCATGTACAAGCCGTCCAAGGGGCAGTCGGTGCGCGTGGAGTACCGCGCGCTGGACTCCGCCGCGAACCCGTACCTCGCGTTCGCCCTGCTGCTCAGCGCGGGCCTGAAGGGCATCGAGGAGGACTACGAGCTGCCCGACGGCGCCGAGGACGACGTGTGGTCGCTCACCGACGCCGAGCGCCGCTCCATGGGCATCGAGCCGCTGCCGCAGAGCCTGGAGCACGCCATCTACGTGATGGAGCGCTCCGAGCTCGTCGCCGAGACCCTCGGCGAGGGCGTCTTCGACTACTTCCTGCGCAACAAGCGCCAGGAGTGGGCCGACTACCGCGCCCAGGTGACCCCGTTCGAGCTCCAGCGGTACCTCCCGCTGCTGTGAGCGCCCCGCGATGAGCACCCCGGGCCGGCGGTCGTCGGCGGCCGCGCAGCTCGTCCGGGCCGGGTTCGCCGACCCCGAGCGCTCGCTGCGGCTGCTGCGCGACCCCGCCCTGGCCGGGGTCGTGCGGGCCGAGGGCGAGGCCGAGCTCGCCGCCGGCACCGGCGCGCTCGTGCGGGCGCTGGGCCGGACCGCCGACCCCGACCAGGCCCTGCTGGGCCTGGTCCGCTGGGCCGAGGCCCTCACCGCCGGGACCGACCGCGACACGCCCCCGGCCGACGCCGAGGTCGTGGCCGCCGCGCTCGACCTGCTGCGCGGCGGGGACGCCCCCGGGGCCGGCGGCACCCTCGCCCGGCTCCTCGGCGTCCTCGGCGGGTCGGTGGCCCTCGGCGACCACCTCGTGCGCCACCCCGGGCACTGGACGGTGCTCGTCTCGGCCGTGCCGCCGGACCCCGGCGAGCTGCGCGCCGAGCTGCTCACCGCCGTCGGCGCCGACCCCGGCGCCGCCGTCCCCGTCGCCGACCCCGGCCGCTGCCCGCGCGCCCCCGAGGACGAGCTGCGGATCGCCTACCGCCGCCGCCTGCTCGGGCTCGCCGGCCGCGACCTCGCCTCGCCCGACCCGCTGGCCGTCCTGCACGTCACCTCCGCCGAGCTCGCCGACCTCGCCGCGGCGGCCCTGGAAGCCGCCCTGGCCGTCGCCCGCGCCGAGCTGCCCGGCCACGACCCGGCCACCGGGCCCGGCTCCCACCGGGCCTGCCGGCTGGCCGTCATCGGCATGGGCAAGACCGGCGGCCGGGAGCTGAACTACCTGTCCGACGTCGACGTCGTGTACGTCGCCGAACCCGCGCCCGGGGCGGCCGAGGACGACGCCCTCGCCGTCGGCACCAAGCTGGCCGCCGCGCTGCAGCGGATCTGCTCGACCCCCACCGGCGAGGGCTCCCTGTGGGAGGTCGACGCCGCGCTGCGTCCCGAGGGCAAGGCCGGCCCGCTCGTGCGGACCCTGGCCAGCCACGTGGAGTACTACCGCCGCTGGGCCAAGACCTGGGAGTTCCAGGCCCTGCTGAAGGCCCGTCCCGTCGCCGGCGACGCCCACCTCGGCTGGGACTACCTCACCGCGATCGCCCCCATGGTGTGGAGCGCCAGCGAGCGCGACGGGTTCGTCGCCGAGGTGCAGGCCATGCGCCGACGCGTGGAGTCCCTCATCCCCTCCAAGGAGGCCGACCGGCAGCTGAAGCTGGGCTCGGGCGGGCTGCGCGACGTCGAGTTCAGCATCCAGCTGCTGCAGATGGTCCACGGCCGCAGCGACGAGCGGCTGCGGCGCAGCGCGAACACCCTCGAAGCCCTCGAGGCCCTCGCCGCCTACGGCTACGTCGGCCGCAGCGACGCCGGCGAGCTCGACCGCGACTACCGCCTGCTGCGGTCCCTGGAGCACCGCATCCAGGTCCACCGGATGCGCCGCACGCACGTCCTGCCCACCGCCGAGACCGACCTGCGCCGCCTCGGGCGGTCCCTGGGGCTGCGCCCGGACCCCGTCAAGGCCCTCGACGAGGTGTGGCGCGGCACCCGCCGCGACGTCCGGCGGCTGCACGAGAAGCTCTTCTACCGGCCGCTGCTGACCGCCGTCGCCAAGCTGCCCGCCGCCGACGCGCGCCTGGACGCGCAGCTGTCCACCGAGGCCGCCCGCGAACGGCTCGCCGCCCTCGGCTACCGCGACCCGGCCGGCGCCCTGCGCCACCTGCAGGCCCTCACCGGCGGGGTCAGCCGCCGCGCCAGCATCCAGCGCACCCTGCTGCCCGTCATGCTCGGCTGGTTCGCCGACGGCGCCGACCCCGACGCCGGGCTCCTCGCGTTCCGCCAGGTGTCCGAGGCGCTCGCCGGGACGCAGTGGTTCCTCACGATGCTGCGCGACGCCGGGGCCGCCGCCGAGCGCCTCGCCTACGTGCTCTCGGCCGCGCGGATGCCGACCGAGCTGCTGCTGCGCTCACCCGAGGCCGTCGCGGTGTTCGCCGACGACGACCGGCTCGCCGCCGAGGACGTCGACGAGGTCATCGCCGACGCCGAGGCCGCCGCCGGGCGCCGCGACGACCTCGACGCCGCGGTGCTCGCGGCCCGCGGGGTCCGCCGGCGCGAGCAGTTCCGCACCGTCGTCGCCGACCTCGTCGGCGCACGCGACCTCGCCGGGGTGGGCCGGGCCCTGGCCGACGCTGACCAGGCCGTCCTCGACGTCGCGCTGCGCCGCACCCTGCGCGAGGCCGAGCGCCGGTCCGGGCGGCCGCTGCCCACCCGCGTCCTCGTCGTCGGCATGGGCCGGCTCGGGGCGGGGGAGACGGGGTACGGCAGCGACGCCGACGTCCTGTTCGTCCACGACCCGCTGCCGGGCGCCGACGAGACGCACGCGCAGCAGGTCGCCACCGAGGTCGTCGCCGACCTGCGCCGCCGGCTGGGGGCCGCCGGACCCGAACCCGCGCTGGAGGTGGACGCCGACCTGCGCCCGGAGGGGCGCAACGGCCCGCTGGTGCGTTCCCTGGACAGCTACCGCGCCTACTACGGGCGCTGGTCGCTGTCCTGGGAGGCGCAGGCGCTGCTGCGGGCGCGCCCGGTCGCCGGCGACGCCGACCTCGGGGAACGCTTCCTGGCCCTCGTCGACCCGCTGCGCTGGCCCGCGGGGGGCCTGTCGGAGACCGACGTCCGCGAGGTGCGGCGCATCAAGGCCCGCGTCGAGGCCGAACGGCTGCCCCGCGGCGCCGACCCCGCCCGCCACCTGAAGCTGGGCCGCGGCGCGATCTCCGACGTCGAGTGGACCGCGCAGCTGCTGCAGCTGCAGCACGCCGCCGAGCACGAGGGGCTGCGCTCGCTGTCGACCCCCGGCGCCCTGCGCGCCGCGGCCGCGGCCGGGCTGGTGTCGGCCGAGGACGCCGACGTGCTGCTGACGGCGTGGGACCTCGCCTCCCGGGCCCGCAACGCCGTCGCGCTGTGGCGCGGGAAGCCCGGCGACTCCCTGCCCACCCAGGCCCGGGACCTGGACGGGGTGGCGCGCATGTTCGGCTTCGAGCCCGGCAGCTCCCGGGAGTTCGAGGAGCTGTACCTGCGCACCACCCGTCGCTGCCGGGCCGTCGTCGAACGCGTCTTCTACGGCCGCAGCGAGGTCTGAGCCGTCAGGGGCGCAGGAGCGGCACGACGTCGGCGGTGAACTGGGTCAGGAACCGGGACTGGTCGTGGCCGGGGGCGTGGAACACCAGGTGGGTGAACCCGGCGTCGACGTACTCCTGCACCCGGGCGGCGACCTCGGCGGGGTCGGAGGAGACGATCCAGCGCCTGGCGACCTGCTCGATGGGCAGCTCGTCGGCCAGCCGGGCCATCTCCACGGGGTCGTGCACCTGCGACTTCTGCTCCGCGGTCAGCGACAGCGGCGCCCAGAAGCGGGTGTTCTCCAGCGCCCGGTCGGGGTCCTCGTCGAAGGACAGCTTGATCTCGATGGTCCGGTCGATCCGGTCCTCGCCGCGCCCCGACGCCTCCAGCCCCTCCCGCAGCGCCGGCAGGAGCGTCTCGGAGTACAGGTCCATGCCCTTGCCGGAGGTGCAGATGTACCCGTCCCCGGCGCGGCCGGCGTACTTGGTGACGCCCGGCCCGCCGCCGGCGACGTAGATCGGGACCGGCTGCTCGGGGCGGTCGTAGACGGTGGCGTCGTGCAGGCGGTAGTAGTCGCCCTCGAAGGTGACGCGGTCCTCGGTCCACAGCCGCCGGATGAGCCGGACGGCCTCGCGCAGCCGGGCGAAGCGTTCCTTGACCTCGGGGAAGTCGACGCCGACGGCGTGCTCGTTGAGGGCCTCCCCGGTGCCGACGCCGAGGATCGCCCGGCCCGGGGCCAGGACCCCGAGGGTGGCGAAGGCCTGGGCGATGACGGCGGGGTTGTAGCGCAGGGTGGGGGTCAGGACGCTGGTGCCCAGCTGCACGCGGGACGTCTTCGCCGCGACCCACGGCAGCCAGGTCAGGGCCGAGGGGGCGTGCCCGTCGACGTGTCGCCAGGGCTGGAAGTGGTCGGAGATCCACACCGAGTCCAGGCCCTGCTCCTCGGCCTGCACGGCGAAGTCGGCCAGGGCGCCGGGGGTGAACTGCTCCGCGGACGCCTTGTAACCCAGCTTCAGAGGTTGACCGTGCGTGTCCACTGCTCGGCTCACGTTCTCCACCTTCTCCTCGTGCGGACGGCTGTGCGTACTGCGACAACCTACGGCCGCCCACCCCGCGCGCCCGACCGGGTTCCCCGGGGGTCAGGAGTTCGCGAACGCCACGTCGCTGATGGCGGTGCGGTCGAACCGCCCACCAGCGCCCGGACGGGTCACGTCCTCGATGGTGAGGTCCACCGACGTCGCCTCCACGGGCGTGACCGTCAGCCGCTGCACCCCGCGGTCACCGTCGCGCAGCGTCTGCCGCACCGGGACCGGTCCCGTGGCGGTCCGGAACGTCCACGTCACCGCGGTGATGCGCCGGCCCTGCGCGTAGCGGTCGGTCCCGTCGTACGGGTCGACCTTCGCGAAACCGTTGACCAGCCCGACCTCGGTGAGGCGGACCGCGCCGTCGAACGTGAACGTCAGCGTGGACCCCGTCGCGTCGCCCTCGGTCCGCCACGCCGTCGACGGCGAGCCGTCGAGCACGTTCTCGACGTCGTAGCCGGTGGTGCGCCCGGCGGCGTCGGCGCTGTCGGGGGAGGTGCTGGGCGCGCTCGCCCCGGTCGGGACGACGGGCCCGACGGGGTGGGTGGGCGCGGGGGCCGGGGCGCTCGCCACGGGCTCCACCGCGGGGACCGGTGCCGGCGCGGACGCGGTGGCCGACTCGGTGGCCGGTGCGGTGGCCGGTGCGGCGCTCGGGGAGGCGGCGACCGTGCGGGCGCTGTCGTCGGCAGGGCGCAGCAACCACCACAGGGACACCGCGACCGCCGCGACGAGCCCGAGGGCGAGCGCCGCCACCACGGGCCACGACCGGGAGCGGGCGCGCGGTGCGGTGACGACCTCCAGCCGTTGCGGGGCGACCGGTTCACGGCGTTCACCGCAGGTCCAGCAGAAGGTGTCGGCCTCGCGCATGCCGGCGCGGCACGCACGGCAGGTGGTGGTCGTCGGCACCGGGCACCCCGTCCTCGGGTCGTGTCGAAGCGGCGACGTCCTGTCACCGGAGATCCACAAGATACTCCCGGTGGTGGCACCCGGTCAGCAGCCCGACGCGCCCGGTCAGCGGCCCGGCCGCGGGGTGGCCCGCGAACGCCGAGGACCCCCACCCCCGGGAGGGGGTGGGGGTCCGGGCGACTCACCGCGGCAGCGGGCGCAGCGGGGGATCAGATGTCGTAGTAGAGCTCGAACTCGTGCGGGTGCGGGCGCAGCCGGATCGGGTCGATCTCGTTGGTGCGCTTGTAGTCGATCCACGTCTCGATGAGGTCGGCGGTGAACACGCCGCCCTCGAGGAGGTACTCGTGGTCGGCCTCGAGCGCGTCCAGCACGGACCCGAGGTCGTAGGGGACCGTCTTGATGTTCGCGTGCTCCTCGGGCGGGAGCTCGTAGAGGTCCTTGTCGACCGGGTCGGCCGGCTCGATGCGGTTCTTGATGCCGTCCAGGCCGGCCATCAGCTGCGCCGCGAACGCCAGGTACGGGTTGGCCGACGGGTCCGGCACGCGGAACTCGATGCGCTTGGCCTTGGGGGAGTTCCCGGTGATCGGGATGCGGATGCACGCCGAGCGGTTGCGGGCCGAGTAGACCAGGTTGACCGGGGCCTCGTAGCCGGGGACCAGGCGGTGGTAGGAGTTCACCGTCGGGTTCGTGAAGGCCAGCAGCGACGGCGCGTGGTGCAGCAGGCCGCCGATGTACCAGCGGGCCAGGTCGGACAGGCCGCCGTAGCCCTTCTCGTCGTAGAACAGCGGCTCGCCGTTCTTCCACAGCGACTGGTGGCAGTGCATGCCCGAGCCGTTGTCGCCGAACAGCGGCTTGGGCATGAAGGTCACGGTGTGACCGTTGCGCAGCGCCACGTTCTTGATGATGTACTTGAAGAGCAGCAGCTGGTCGCCGGCGTTCTTCAGGGTGTCGAACTTGTAGTTGATCTCGGCCTGGCCGGCGGTGCCCACCTCGTGGTGCGCGCGCTCGACCTGCAGGCCGGCCTTCTCCAGCTCCACGACCATCTCGTCGCGCAGGTCCGAGAAGTGGTCGATCGGGGCGACGGGGAAGTACCCGCCCTTGTAGCGGGTCTTGTACCCGAGGTTCCCACCCTCCTCCTTGCGGCCGGTGTTCCACGCGGCCTCGATGGAGTCGATGTGGTAGTACGACTCGCGCTGGTTCGTCTCGAACCGCACGTCGTCGAAGATGTAGAACTCGGCCTCGGGCCCGAAGAAGACGGTGTCCGCGATGCCGGTGGTCTTCAGGTACGCCTCGGCCTTGGCCGCGATGTTCCGCGGGTCGCGGCTGTACGCCTCGTTCGTGAACGGGTCCACGATCGAGTGGTTGATGACGAGGGTCTTCTCCTTCCGGAACGGGTCCAGGAAGGCCGACGTCGGGTCCGCGATGAGCTTCATGTCGGACTCGTGGATGGCCTGGAAGCCGCGGATCGAGGACCCGTCGAACATCTGGCCCTCGGACAGGGCGTCGACGTCCACCGTGCCGGCGGGGACGGTGAAGTGCTGCATGACACCGGGCAGGTCGCAGAACCGGATGTCGACGAACTTCACGTCCTCGCGCGCGATGAAGTCGACGACCTCTTGGGCGTTGCTGAACATCCAACCTCCAGGAACGGATCCGGCCCGGGTGTCGAGCCGCCGCGGACGCGCCGACCGTAGGGGCACGATGTTTCGTGCTCGTTACGCCGGCGTTTCCGCAACCTTACCGACGCGTCAGATCGGGCGACAGGGTGGACCGGGGGGCCCGGTGGACGGCACGTACCCTGGTGCCGTGGCCGACCCGACGACCAGCCAGACCCCCGAGCCCCCCGCCGGTGCCCGGCTCGGGCTGCCCGCCACCGGTCGCGGCGCCGTCGCGGGCTGGGGCCGACGCGTGGTCGGGCTCCTCGTCGACTGGGCCGTCGCGACGCTCATCGCGCGGGCCTTCCTGACCGGCCTGGGCCGGGACCTCGGCCCCCTGCTCGTCTTCCTCGCCATGCACGTGCTGCTCGTCTCGACCGTCGGCATGAGCATCGGCCACGCCGTCGCCGGTCTCGCGGTGCGACGGCTCGACGGTCGGCCGGTGGGCCTGGCCCTCGGCGCGGCCCGCGCGGTGCTGCTCACCCTGGTCATCCCCGCCGTCGTCTTCGACGGCGACCGCCGCGGGCTGCACGACCGCGCCTCCCGCACCGTCGTCGTCCGCCGCTGACCCCGGCCCCGACGCACGGAGCCCCCGACGCACGGAGCCCCCGCGACCGACCGGCCCGCGGGCCGGTGGTCACGGGGGCTCGACGCCTCCCGGCGGGTCAGCGCCCGCGCATGGCCCGGCGGTCGGGGCGGGCGTTCATCGGGTCGATGCCCTTGGGGACCGGCGGCCGGATCCCGCCCAGGGCCCGCAGCCGCTTCTGCACGGCGGCGACCTCCTGCTTCGTCAGCTGCGGCTTGAGGCGCTGGACGCGCGAGGCCAGCTTCCGCAGCGGCACCTCGCCCTCCGAGCCGCCGTCGCCGACGGTGAACAGGTGGACCGGCACGTTGGGGACGACCCGGGCGACCTTGCGCCGCTCCGCCTCCAGCAACCGGCGGACGCGGGTGGGCGGGCCGTCGCCGACCAGCACGATCCCGCCGCGCCCGAGGGCCCGGAAGACCATGTCCTGGTTGCGGGCCTCAGCCGCCACCGGCTCCTGCTCGACCGTCCAGCCCCGGCGGATCGAGGACAGCGCCGCGCCCGCGGCGCCCTTCTGGCCCTCGAGGTTCATGTAGGCCGCGCTCTCGGCGCGCCGCCCCAGCACGAACATCGCCGCCAGGACGCCCAGCAGCACGCCCAGGATCGTGAAGTAGATCGGGTGGTCCACCAGCAGGCCCACGACCAGCCCCAGGACGATCGGGCCCGCGAACGCCAGCAGCAGCCACCACTTGGCCGACGGGTCGACCCGCACGGTCATGTCGTAGACCTGCTTGAGCTGGCGGGTGCGCTTCCACCGCTGCTTCTTCGGCTTCGGCGCCGCTGTCGCGCCGGCTTTCTCCCGTCGTGCCATGAGGGCAAGGATAGGCCCGCACGGCCGGCCCCCGGTTCAGCGGGCGAGCAGGCTCGAGGCCTCCTGCGCCGCGGGGGACTCCTTGTCCAGGTGCGCCAGCTGCTCGGGGATCGCGACGCCGCGGTGGCGCATGGCCTGCGCCCACAACCGGCCCGCCCGGTAGGACGACCGGACCAGCGGGCCGGCCATGACGCCCGCGAAGCCCATCTCCTGCGCGGCCTGCGAGAACTCCACGAACGCCTGCGGCTTCACCCACCGCTCGACCGGGTGGTGCCGGGGCGTCGGGCGCAGGTACTGGGTGATCGTGATGATGTCGCAGCCGGCCTCGTGCAGGTCCCGCAGCGCGGCCAGGACCTCCTCGTCGGTCTCGCCCATCCCCAGGATGAGGTTCGACTTCGTCACCAGCCCCGCGTCCCGGCCGGCGGTGATGACGTCCAGGGACCGCTCGTAGCGGAAGGCCGGGCGGATCGACTTGAAGATGCGCGGCACCGTCTCGACGTTGTGCGCGAAGACCTCCGGCTGGGCGTCGAAGACCTGCTGCAGCAGCTCGGGCCGGCCGTTGAAGTCCGGGACGAGGATCTCCACGCCCGTGTGGAAGTCGCCGTCGGAGTTGAGGGCGTGGGTCTGCCGGATCGTCTCGGCGTACAGCCACGCCCCGCCGTCGGCGAGGTCGTCGCGCGCGACACCGGTGATGGTCGCGTAGCGCAGCCCCATCGTGCGGATGCTCTCGGCGACCCGGCGGGGCTCGTCGCGGTCCAGCGGCGACGGCTTGCCGGTGTCGATCTGGCAGAAGTCGCAGCGGCGGGTGCACTCGGAGCCGCCGATGAGGAACGTCGCCTCGCGGTCCTCCCAGCACTCGTAGATGTTGGGGCAGCCCGCCTCCTCGCACACCGTGTGCAGGCCGCCGGACTTCACCAGGCCCTTCAGCTCGGTGTAGTCCGGCCCCGTGCGGGCCCGGGTGCGGATCCAGTCCGGCTTCCGCTCGATCGGCGTCTCGGCGTTGCGCGCCTCGATGCGCAGCATCCGACGGCCTTCCGGTGCGATCGTCACCCCACCAGCGTACGTGGCGGTCACGACAGCGGCGTCCACCCCCGCCCGTCCACCCCGCCGGGCACGTCGGCCGCCGGGTCGTACGGCGTGCGGGTCAGCCGGAAGCTGGCCAGGTCCAGGTGCGACACCGCGCCGTCGCCGCCGCGGACCGGGCGCAGCAGCTCACCGGCGTAGTAGTGGTCCAGGCCCCGCCAGACCTGCTCGCCGGCCACCACGCGCTCGCGCACGAACCGCGACCCGCGACCGGACCCGTGCATCCCCGCCAGCTCGAACCCCGTGGCGCTCGCGCGCACCAGCAGCGGCGCCGGGCCCCAGTACCAGGGCCCCACCAGCTCCAGCACGTCGGCGGGCACCTCGCGCGGCACCCACGGCACCGGGGGGTGCGGCTCGGTCTCCCGCAGCGTCGACAGCAGCCGGGCGGGCAGGTCGCCGAAACCCGTCGTGGAGTTCGTCAGGGCGATCACCGCGTCACCGGTGGCGACGTCGACGCGCAGCATCGCCACGAAGCCGGGCATCGACCCCGAGTGCCCCGCGAACCGCCGGCCCCCGGCGTTCCACACCTGCAGCCCCAGCCCGTAGCCGCTCGCCCAGGCCCCGCCTCGGGTGTCGTCGACGCTCTGCGGCTCCCACATCGACTCCACCGTCGCGCGCTGCAGCACCGGTGAGTTCCCGGCCACCACCACCGCCCAGCGGGCGAGGTCCAGGACCGTCGACCAGATCTGCCCGGCCGGGGCCATCGCCCCGGCGTCGTGCTCCGGCTCGGGCAGGACGACGTCGGCCCACGGGTGCACCGCCAGCCCCTGCGCGGCCGGGGCCTGCGGGCGCAGCGACGTGCGCGCCATGGCCAGCGGCTCCAGGAACTGCGCGTGCACGACCTCGTGCCACGGCGCCGACCGCACCCGGGCGACGAGCTCACCGAGCACGCCGAACCCGACGTTGGAGTAGTGGAACCGGGTCCCCGGGCGGTGCCGCACGGCCCCCTCGCCCAGCAGCGGGACCAGCGAGGCCCAGTCCCCGCCCGGCGTCCGCTCCCACCACGGGCCGTCCGTCTCGGCCTGCACGCCACCGGCCTGCCCCAGCAGCTGACCGACCGTGACCCGCCCCACGCCGTCGGTCAGCTCCGGCAGGTGGGCGCGCACGGGGTCCTCCAGGCCCACGAGCCCGTCCTCCACCGCCCGCAGGACGGCCGCGGCCACGAACGTCTTCGTGATCGACCCGATGCGGTACTGCGTCTCCGGGCCCGGGTCGCCCGGAACCCCCGTCGTGCCCGCCGCCCCGGTCCAGACCAGCTCGCCGTCGCGCACCAGCCCGGCCACCACCGAGGGCAGCCGGGACGCGGACTGCGCACCGGAGAGCAGGTCGTCCAGGGTGCGGGCCGTCGAGGGCAGCAACAGGGTGGTCATGGACCGACCCTGCCAGAGGCCGCGCCGGGACGACGCGACAGGATGCCGTCGTGGACCTGCGCATCTTCACCGAACCCCAGCAAGGCGCCAGCTACGAGACCCTGCGCCGCATCGCCGTCCGGACCGAGGAGACCGGGTTCTCCGCGTTCTTCCGGTCCGACCACTACCTCACGATGGGCGGCGACGGGCTGCCCGGCCCGAGCGACGCCTGGACGACCCTGGCGGGCCTGGCCCGCGACACCACCTCGGTCCGGCTCGGCACGCTCGTCACCTCGGCCACGTTCCGCCACCCCGGCGTGCTCGCGATCCAGGTCGCCGGCGTCGACGAGATGTCCGGCGGCCGCGTCGAGCTCGGCCTCGGGGCCGGCTGGTACGAGGCCGAGCACACCGCCTACGGCATCCCCTTCCCGTCCGTGGGCGAGCGCTTCGACCGCTTCGAGGAGCAGCTCGCCCTCATCACCGGGATGTGGGCCACCCCGGTGGGGGAGACGTTCGACTTCCGGGGCCGGCACTACGCGCTGGCCGACTCCCCGGCGCTGCCCCGGCCCGTCCAGCCGAGCGTGCCGATCGTCGTCGGCGGCGCGGCGCGCCCCCGGGGAGCCGCGCTCGCGGCGCGGTACGCCACCGAGTTCAACGTCCCCTTCAGCTCCCCCCGGGAGACCTCCGAACGGTTCGAGCGGGTCCGCGCCGCCTGCACGGCCGCCGGGCGCGACCCGCAGGACCTGACGTACTCGGCCGCCCTGGTGCTGTGCGCCGGCCGCGACGAGGCCGAGTTCACCCGGCGGGCCGCGGCCATCGGCCGGGAGCCGGCGGACCTGCGCGAGAACGGGCTGGCCGGGACCGTCCCGGAGGTCGTCGACGCGATCGGCCGGTACGCCGAGGCGGGGGTCGAGCGCCTCTACCTGCAGGTCCTCGACCTGTCCGACCTCGACCACCTCGACCTCGTCGCCGGGCAGGTCGCGCCGCAGGTGTGACCGGTCAGCCCGGAGGCGGCGGGGTCGGGCCCGCTCCCGGCAGGTCCGCGCCGGGCAGCAGCTCGGTCACCACCGCCGCCGCCTCCGGCACCCCGACCCGCCGGCCCGCGCGGGCGCTGAGCGACGTCGCGCCCGCGTCCGGCAGCCCGCACGGCACGATGCGGCTGAAACCCCGCAGGTCCGTGTCGCAGTTCAGCGCGAAACCGTGCATGGTCACCCCGCGGGCGACCCGCACCCCGATCGCGGCGAGCTTGTTCTCCGCCCGCCAGCCCGGGGCCAGCGGCTCGTCCGCCGTCCATACCCCGGTCCGGTCCTCCACGCGGTAGCCCTCGACGCCGAACCGCGCCGCGACCGCGATGAGCAGCTCCTCCAGCCGGCGCACGTACCCCACGACGTCCAGCGCCCCGCGCAGCCGGACGACGGGGTACCCCACGAGCTGACCGGGGCCGTGCCAGGTGATCCGCCCCCCGCGGTCCACGTCCACGACCGGGGTCCCGTCGTCGGGACGTTCCCAGGAGTTCGTGCGGCGCCCCGCCGTGTACACCGGCGGGTGCTCCAGCAGCAGCACCGTGTCCGGGGCGTCGCCCGCGACCACCTGGGCGTGCCGGGCCCGCTGCAGCTCCCACGCCTCGGCGTAGTCCACCAGTCCCTCGCCGAGCCGCACCGGCTCGACGACCAGCTCCGCCACCCGCGTCACCCCCGCAGGTCCCGCGGTTCGACGCGCGTCTCCACGACCCCCTCGGGCCCGCGGCGCACCACGTAGGCGCCCTTGCCGGGGACCTCGGTGACGGCCTCGACGAGCTCGGTGCCCCGGTACACCAGGCCCACGCCGTCGTCGCTGCAGTGCGTCTCGCCCAGGACCCCCGACGCCACCAGCTCGTGCACGAGCGGACGGCGGCGCGCCTCGGAGTCGTAGTGCACCCCGTTGCCGTACGGCAGCAGGCCCAGCCCGTCCGTCACCGGGCGCAGCACCGGGCCGAAGGAGTCCGTGGTCCCGCCCTCGAACCAGCAGATCGACCCCGCGGACACCCCGCCGAGCACCACCCCGGCCTCCCACGCGGCGCGGAACGCCTCGCCCAGCCCGTGCACCCGCCACACCGCGAGCAGGTTCGCGACCGACCCGCCGCCGACCCACACCACGTCCGAGGCCAGCAGCTGCCCGGCCGGGTCCTCGACGCTCGGCATCGGGAACAGGTCCAGGACCGTCGTGCGGAAACCCGCACGCTCCCCGGCGGCGTGGACCTCCGCGGCCCACGACCGCTGGTCCCCGGCCGCCGTCCCCAGGTACGTCAGCCGCGGCGCCCGGCCGACCGGGACCCGGGCCAGCCCGGCCGCCAGGTGGACCGTCCCGGCCCAGTCCACGCCGCCACGGTCCCGGCGGACCAGGCCCCCGGACGTGGCGACGATCGTCGGCCGCTCAGCCGGCACGCTTGAAACCGTTGCGGCCGAACGCCTTGGTCAGCACGGCGTCGGCCGCGCGGCGACCGGACACCAGTGCCCCCTGCAGCGAGGAGTTCTCCCGGTGGTCACCGGCCACGAACACCCCGTCCCCGACGTCGACGGGCTGCGGACCCTCGAACGGCGGCGCCACGACCGGCAGCGCGTGCGGCAGCGCGTGCGCCGCGACCCGCGTCCACGCCGCCGTGTTCACGCCGTACACGCGGCCCAGCTGCCGGCGGACCTGCTCCTCGACCGCCGAGGAGACGTCCGCGCCGAGGACCTGCGCGCTCACCAGCGCCCGGTGCTCCGCGCCGGCCCGCAGGTACTGCGGGGCCACCTCCGAGATCACCGCCGAGTTCACGACCGGGCCGGTCCGGTCACCGTCGAGGTGCAGGAGCTTCGCCCGCGACGACGGCGCCGGCGACGTCGCCGCCCCGAACCAGAACGTCGAGATCGCGTGGCTGCCGGGCACCCGCAGCGCCGGGACCAGGTGCCCCGCCGCGTGCGCGTCGGTCGCCACCACGATCGCCTCGCAGTTCACCCCGCCGCCGGCGGTCTCCACCACCAGGGACCGGGGGGCCAGGCCGATGTGCCGGACCTCCACGCCCGTCACGACCGTGCCGGCCGGCAGGGCCGCGGCCATCTGGTCCGGCACCGCCTGCATCCCGCCCGCCGGCAGCCCCGGGGTGCCGCGCAGGAAGGTGCGCACCAGCAGGTCGACGAAGCGCCGCGACGTCGTCCCCTCGGCCTCCCCGACCACCCCGGCCAGGAACGGCTCCAGCACCGACCGGCGCAGCTCGCCGTCGACGTCCGCGGCGTCCAGCGCCTGCGCCCACCCCGTGTCCGGCTCCTTCAGGGCGGCGGCCGAGGTCGTCCCCAGCACCCAGCGCGCGGCGGCCGCCTTCTCCTTCGCCGTCCCCAGCGGGAAGCGCAGGGCGTCCAGCACCGCCCTCGGGTGCCGGCGCGGGTCGCGCAGGGTGCTGACGCGGCCACCGCGGTGCACGGCGACCCCGGCGTCGAACGGCTGCAGGTCCAGGGCGTCCAGGTCCAGGACCTTCACGACCTCGGGGTAGGCGGGGTTCAGCAGCTGGAACCCCCGGTCCACCCGGAAGCCGTCGACCGTCTCCGACCGCACCCGGCCGCCCACGGCCTCCGCCGCCTCCACGACCAGGACGTCGACGCCGGCGGCGCTCAGGTGCCGCGCGCAGGCCAGGCCGGCGAGGCCGGCGCCGATGACGACGACCTCGGCGGAACCCCGCAGCGCGGCGGGCGGGTGGTGGATGTCGGGAAGGGAGCCAACGGTCACGCCCCAGAGCGTATCGAGCCTGTGGACAACGAGCGCGGCAGTCCCCGCCGGTGCGTCACCCTGTCCCGGTGACCCTCACCGACCCGACCACCGGGCCCCTGCGGCAGTGGCGGCGCGACGCGCTGGCCGCCCTGGGCGACGACCCCCGCCGCCGCCCGCCCGTCGTCGACGGGTACGCGGTGGGCCGCCTCGTCGGGGCCGGCGGGTCGAGCGTGGTGTGGGCCGGCACGGGCGCCGACGGCGTCGAGCGGGCCCTGAAGGTGCTCGCCGCGCCGGAGGGTGCCGCTCCCGACGCGGACCTGCTGGCCGAGCTGTCGATGCTGCGGCGCGTCCGGCACCCGCGCGTCGTGGCCGTCCACGACATCTCCACCGACGCCGCGGGGCGCCCCGTCCTCGTCCTCGACCTGGCTCCCGGGGGGTCGCTGGCGGGGGTGCTCAGCGGCCGCCGGCGGCTGTCGGCCGGGGAGGTCTCCGGCCTCGTCCACGTCCTCGGGCCGGCGCTGGAGGACCTGCACGCCGCCGGTGTCGTCCACGGCGACATCGCGCCCGGCAACGTCCTGCTCGACGCCCGGGGGGAGCCGCTGCTGGCCGACCTCGGCGTCTCGCGCGCCCTCGGTCGCCGGCACGGCAGCGTCCTGGGCACGCCGGGGTTCGCCGACCCGGCGGCGCTCGCGGGGGAGGGGGTGGGCGCGGCCTCGGACGTCTACGGCCTCGCGGCGCTGGCGTGGTGGGCGCTCACCGGCGAGGCGCCGTCCGCCGCCGGCGTCCTCGGAGCCCGGTCCGCGCACCGCCGCGCGGTGGCCGGGCTGCCGGCGCAGAACGCCGCTGCGGTCCTCGCCGCGCTGCGCGAGGGGCTGCACCGCAAGCCGTCGCGCCGGCCCACGCCCGGCGAGCTCGCGACCGCCGTGGTGGCCGCGGCGCGTCCGCGCGCGGTCCGCGCGGCCGTGCCCGCAGCGACCGGGGTCCCCGGTGCGGTGCCGGGTCAGGGGTCGTGCCCCGACGCCGACGGCGGGACCGGGCCGGCTCCGGCGCCCGCGGCGGTGACGCGGCGGGTGCGCTCGGCCGCGCCGGTCGTGGCGCCCCCGCCGGCCAGTGCCCGGCCCGCTGCCGGAGGACGCCCCGCTGCCGGAGGACGCCGGTCCACCCGGTCCACCCGGTCGTCGCGGCGCCGGGTGCGTCCGCTGCTGGTGGCGGCGGTGGGGGTGCCCCTGGTCGCGGGGGCCGGCCTCGTCCTCGCGCTGCGCGGGGACGGTGGTGGCGCGTCCCCGGCGGCCGCACCCGTCGCGGCCGAGGCCGTGGCGGACCGCGCGCCGGCCGAACCCGCCGCGGCCGGGCCGGTCACGGTCGAGCCGCCGGCCGGAGCCGCGGCCGGGGCGGCTCCGGCCTGGGAGCCCACGGCCGCGGACCGGGTCGGGGCCGAGGTCCTGAGCGGCGACGACGCCCTCGCCGTCGTGTCGGAGCTGGCCGACCGCCGGGCGCGGGCGTTCACCAGCGGACGGGTGCAGGCCCTGGACGAGGTGGACGTCCCCGCCGGCCCGGCCCGGGCGGCCGACGAGGCCGCGCTCGCCGAGCTGGCCGCCACCGGGTCGCGGTTCGAGGCCCTCGCCTTCGACGTGGTCGCCGCCCGTGAGCTCTCCCGGGACGGTGACCGCTGGGTGCTGGAGGCCGACGTCACGACCGGTGAGCACGTCGTGGTCTCCGCGGCCGGGACCCGGTCGCGGGTGCCCGCGGGCGAACCTCGGACCTCGGTGCTGACCCTGCAGCGCGTCGCGGGGCAGTGGCGCGTCGCCTCGGTCGGCTGAGCGCCCCGGTCGGCCCGTCTCAGGCCTGCGCGAGCCAGGCGGTCACGGCGGGCACGTCGGGGTGGCGGAACCCGAACCCCGCCTCCAGCAGGACGCGCGGGACGACCCGCTGGCTGCCCAGGGGCTGAGCGGCGAACTCGCCGAGCGCCAGGCGCAGGGCGGCGGCGGGCACGGGCAGCACGGCGGGGCGGTGCAGCGCCGCGCCCAGGGCGGTGGTCAGGGCCTGGTTCGTGGCCGGTTCGGGGCAGACGAGGTTCACCGGCCCGGACACGTCGTGGGTGAGCAGGAACTCCAGCGCCGCGAGCTCGTCCGGCATGGTGATGGGACTCCACCACTGCAGCCCCGAACCCAGCGGTCCCCCCAGGCCCAGGCGGAAGAGGGTGAGCAGCTGCCCGAACGCCCCGCCGACGGGGTTGGCCAGCAGGCCCGTGCGGGCCAGCGCGACCCGGATCCCGGCGTCGGCGGCCGGCGCGGTGCACCCCTCCCACTCCTGCACGACGTGGGCGAGGAAGTCGTCCCCCCACGGGGAGGACTCGTCGAGGACGGTCGACCCGCCCTCGCCGTAGGCCCCGATCGCCGAGGCGTTCACCAGGACCCGCGGCGCCTGGTCCAGGCGGAGCAGGGCCTGCACGAGCGTCGCGGTGGTCGAGACCCGCGAGCGCAGGATCGTCTCCTTGTACCCCTCGTTCCAGCGGCGGTCGCCGACCCCGGCGCCGGACAGGTTCACGACCGCCTCCACCCCGCGCAGCGCGGCGGGGTCGAGGGAGCCGGTCGCGGGGTCCCACGTCACCTCGTGCGGTTCACGCGCGGGGCGCCGCACGAGGGTGAGGACGTCGTGGCCGGAGCGGCGGAGGTGGGCGACGAGGTGACGGCCGATGAGGCCGCTGGCCCCGCTGACGACGGTGCGCACTGGGACTCCTGGGGCTGGAGGGGAGGGGGAGACGGAACAGCCCCGTCCCTCGCAGGAGGGACGGGGCTGCCGGTGGGACGGTGGGCGAGCCTCAGAGACCGAGGTCGCCCTCGAAGGCGCCGCCCTCGACGCGCTTCTTGACGGTCTGCAGGAAGCGGGCCGCGTCGGCGCCGTCGACGATCTGGTGGTCGTAGGACAGCGCCAGGTACATCATCGAGCGGATCGCGATGGTCTCCTGGCCCTCGGCGTCGGTGAGGACGACGGGGCGCTTGACGATCGCGCCGGTGCCGAGGATGGCGACCTGCGGGGCGTTGAGGATCGGGGTGTCGAACAGGGCCCCGATGCTGCCGGTGTTGGTGATGGTGAACGTGCCGCCGGACAGGTCGTCGGGCGTGATCTTGCTGGCCCGGGTGCGGGCCGCGAGGTCGGCGATCTTGCGGGCGAGGCCGCCGAGGTTCAGGTCACCGGCGTCCTTGATCACCGGGGTGATCAGGCCCTTCGGGGTGTCCACCGCGAGGGAGATGTTCTCGCTGCCGTGGTAGACGATGTTCTCGCCGTCGATGCTGGCGTTCAGCGAGGGGTGCTGCTTGAGCGCCTCGACCGCGGCCTTGACGAAAAACGGCAGGAAGGTCAGCTTCGCGCCCTCGTTCGCCGCGAAAGAGTCCTTGGCCCGCGCGCGCAGCCGCGCGATGCGCGTGACGTCGACCTCGATGACGGTGGTCAGCTGCGCGGAGTTCTGCAGCGACTCCTTCATGCGCTGGGCGATGACCTTGCGCAGCCGCGACATCTTCTCGGTGGTGCCCCGCTTGGGGGAGACCTCCACGGCCGGGGCGGCCGGGGCGGACGACGACGGCGCTGCGGCGGGGGCCGGCGCGGCGGTCTTCTCCGCGGCCTTCTCCGCGGCGGCCTTCTCCGCGGCCGCCTTGGCCTTGTCCGCGGCCTCCTGGACGTCCTGCTTGCGGACGCGGCCGCCGACGCCGGTCCCGGTGAGCGAGGACAGGTCCACGCCGAGCTCCTTGGCGAGCTTGCGGACCAGCGGCGTCACGTAGGTGCTGCCGCCGGTGGCCTGCGCCTGCGGCGCGGGCGCGGCGGGGGCCTCGGCAGCGGGAGTCGCCGGGGCGGCGGGCTGGGCCGGGGCGGCGGCCGGTTCGGCGGCGGGGGTGGCCGACGGCTGGGTCGCCGCCTCGGCCTGGGTCCGCGCCGCTTCGCGCTCCTGGACCTCGTCGGCCAGCGACTCCTCGGCCGCCGGCGCCGCGGCCGGTTCGTCGGCGGGGGCCTGCGGAGCCGGGGCGGACTGGGCGGACGCGTCACCGATGCGGGCCAGGTCGGCGCCCACTTCGGCGGTCTCGTCCTCGCCGACCAGGACCTCCAGCAGGGTGCCGGCGACCGGGGAGGGGATCTCGGTGTCGACCTTGTCGGTGGACACCTCCAGCAGGGGTTCGTCGACCTCGACGGTGTCGCCCACGGACTTGAGCCAGCGCGTCACGGTGCCCTCGGTGACGGACTCGCCCAAGGCCGGCATCTTCACGGCCTGCCCGGCCCCCGAGCCGCCGGAGACGGCCGGCGCCCCGGCGGCCGGCTGCGCCGACGGCTCGGGCTGGGTCTGGGGCTCGGGCTGGGGTTCGGGCTGCGGTGCGGGAGCCGGTTCCGCGGCGGGAGCCGGGGCGTCCGCGGAGCCGCCCTGCTCGGACTCCTCGCCGATGCGGGCCAGGTCGGCGCCCACCTCGGCGGTCTCGTCCTCGGGGACCAGGATCTCCAGGAGCACCCCGGCGACCGGGGAGGGGATCTCGGTGTCGACCTTGTCGGTCGAGACCTCCAGCAGCGGCTCGTCCACGGCGACGGTGTCACCGACCTGCTTCAGCCACCGCGTCACGGTGCCCTCGGTCACGCTCTCGCCGAGAGCGGGCATCTGCACCGAGTTCGACATCTCTACGGTTCTCCTCACGGACGGTTCCGGCGCCCGTGGACGCCGCGGGTTCAGGGTTTCGGACGAGTGCCCGGGGGCTACGAGTGCGAGTGCAGGGGCTTGCCGGCCAGCGCCAGGAACGCCTCGCCGAGCGCCTCGTTCTGCGTCGGGTGCGTATGGACCAGGGCCGCCACGTCCTCGGGGAACGCCTCCCAGTTCACGATGAGCTGGGCCTCGCCGACCTGCTCGCTCATCCGCGAACCGATCATGTGCACGCCCACGACCGGACCGTCCTTCTGCCGCACCAGCTTCACGAAGCCGGTGGTGCCCAGGATCTGGCTCTTGCCGTTGCCGCCGAGGTTGTACTCGAGCACGTCGACGTCGCCGTGCTTCTCCCGGGCCTTGGCCTCGGTGAGCCCGACCGAGGCGATCTCGGGCTCGCAGTAGGTGACCTTCGGGATGCCGACCTCGTCGACGGGCTGGGGGTCGAGGCCGGCGATCTCCTCGGCCACGAAGATGCCCTGCGCGAACCCGCGGTGGGCCAGCTGCAGACCGGGGACGATGTCGCCGACGGCGTAGACGCCCTCGACGTTCGTCCGCAGGCGCTCGTCGGTCAGGACGAACCCGCGGTCCATGGTGATGCCCTGCTCCTCGTACCCCAGGCCGGCCGTGTTCGGGCCGCGGCCCACGGCGACGAGCAGGAGGTCGGCCTCGAACGTCTTGCCGTCCTCCAGGGTCACCACGACGCCGGAGTCGTTCTGCTCGACGCCCTTGAACCGGACGCCGAGGGAGAAGGCGATGCCGCGCTTGCGGAAGGCGCGCTCGAGGGCCTTGCTGATGGCCTCGTCCTCGAGCGGGGCGAGGTGGGGCAGGGCCTCGACGACGGTGACGTCGGCCCCGAAGGAGCGCCAGACGCTGGCGAACTCGACGCCGATGACCCCGCCGCCGAGGACGACGACCTTGCGCGGCACCGAGTCCAGGGCCAGGGCCTGCTCGCTGGTGATGACGCGGCCGCCGATCTCCAGACCGGGCAGGCTGCGGGAGTAGGAGCCGGAGGCGAGCACGACGCTCTTGCCCGTGTAGCGGACGCCGTCGACCTCGACGGTGTTCTTGCCCACGAGCCTGCCGGTCCCGGCGACCAGTTCGACCTTGCGCGACTTCACCAGGCCCTGCAGGCCCTTGTAGAGCCGGGCGATGACGCCGTCCTTGTACTTGTTCACGCCGGCCATGTCGATCGAGTCGAACGTGGCGCGGACGCCGAACGCCTCGGACTCCCTGGCCGTGTCGGCGACCTCGGCGGCGTGGAGCAGGGCCTTGGTCGGGATGCACCCGCGGTGCAGGCAGGTCCCTCCCAGCCGGTCCTTCTCCACCAGGGCCACGGACAGGCCCAGCTCGGCGGCGCGCAGCGCGGCGGCGTAGCCCCCACTGCCTCCCCCGAGGATGACGACGTCGTACTCCTGCTCGGCGGCACCTGCCACGAAATGCTCCTGAAGTCGGCTGTGCTGGTGACTGCTCCTTCGCGATCCTCTCACTGCGCCCCGGCGGGGGCGCGAGGGGGTGCGTGGTGGGCCGCGGGGCCGTGGGACGGCACCCGCCGGAGCCGGTGCCCGGACGCGAGAACGGCACCTCCCGAGCTCGGGAGGTGCCGTTCTGCGTGGCGTCGTGGCCGGGTGTCGGGGGGTCGACGTCGCGACGGGCCGCGGGGCTGCGCCCCCGGTCAGCGCTCCTTCTCGGCGGTGGTCGACTCCTTGCGGGCGACCGCGCTCTCCTTGCGCTCGACGGTGGACTCCTTGCGGGTCACCACGGACTCCTTGCGCGTCACCACGGACTCCTTGCGGGTGACGACCGACTCCTTGCGGGTGACCACGCCCTCCTTGCGGGCGGTGGAGGACTCCTTGCGCGCGGTGGACGACTCCTTGCGCTGGGTCTCCTGGACCGTCTTCCCGAGGCCGGGAGCGGTCTTGGTGACCGTCGTCGCGGAGCCGGGGGCCGCGGTGGCCGAGGCCGCGCCGAGCCCACCGCCGGCGATGACCGCGGCCGCGGTGAGGGACAGGGCCGCGCGGCGGGCGAAGGTCTGGACGGACTGACGCGTGGACATGGTGCCTCCGTGACACGTGCTCCGGTGCACACCGGGAGCTTGGGTGAGGGAGCCGAGCGGGTCGGCGGTGACGCCCCCGAACTAGGCCGTCACGGTGAGCATATATCTAGTAGCTGAACGTGCACGACGGGTGAGGGGTGAGGATCACCCGTTCGGCCTACTGGCGCTCCTGCGGAGCGGAAAGAGCCGCGAAACGGCTTCCCCTGCACGCGTTCTCGTCCCGGGAACGTTCCCAGGACGAGCTCGCGCAGGCCCCCGGCCCCTCAGGCGCGCGCGTGGTCCTCGGCCAGCGCCACCAGCGTGCGGACCGCCACGCCGGTGCCCCCGCGGTGGGTGTACCCCCACGGCTCGCCCGTCGCGAAGGCCGGGCCCGCGATGTCCAGGTGGGCCCACGGGATCGGGGTGCCGGCGGCGGAGTCGCCCACGAACTCGCGCAGGAAGACGGCCGCGACGAGCATCCCGCCCGCGCGGTCCCCGATGTTGGCGAGGTCCGCGACGGGGGAGTCGAGGGTCGCGCGCAGCTCGTCGGGCAGCGGCATCGGCCAGAACGACTCGCCGGCCCGCTCGGCCGCCGCCAGCACCGCGGCGCGGAAGGTGTCGTCGTTGCCCATGACCCCCGAGACGCGGTTGCCCAGCGCCACGACCTGCGCGCCGGTGAGGGTGGCGACGTCGACGATGGCGTCCGGCTGCTCCTGCGAGGCCGCGACGAGGGCGTCGCCCAGGACGAGCCGGCCCTCGGCGTCGGTGTTCAGGACCTCGACCGTCGTGCCGCCGAACATCGTCAGCACGTCGGAGGGGCGGATCGCCGTGCCCGAGGGCATGTTCTCGGCCACCGCCAGCCACCCCGTGACCTTGATCGGCAGCTTGAGCTCGGCGACCGCCCGCACGGCGGCCAGCACGGCCGCGGCGCCGGACATGTCGCTCTTCATCGTCTCCATGCCGGCCGCCGGCTTGATCGACAGCCCGCCGGAGTCGAAGGTGATGCCCTTGCCGACGAACGCCAGGTGGCCCTTCGCCCGCGCCGGCGCGTGCTCCAGCACGACGAGCCGCGGGGGGCGCGAGGACCCCTGCCCGACCCCGAGGATCCCGCCGTAGCCCCCGGCGGCGAGCGCGTCCTCGTCCAGGACGCGGACCGTCACCCCGGTGCCCTCGGCGGCCCGGACCGCGGCGTCGGCCAGGTCGGCCGGGGCCAGGTCGGCCGGTGCGGTGTTGATCAGGTCCCGCGCGGTGTGGACGGCGGCGGCGACGACGGCGGCGCGGTCGACGGCGGCCCGGAGCGCCTTGTCCCGCGGCTTGTCGACCAGCAGCGTCACCTCGGCCACCGGTTCGCGGGTGGCCGCGCGGTAGCGGGTGAAGGCGTAGGCGCCCAGCGCGGCCCCCTCGGCCACGGCGGCCGCGGTCGCCGCGTCCGGCAGCGGCAGCGCGAGGGCGACGCGGCGCGACCCGGCCAGCGCGCGCACGGCGGAGCCGGCGGCGCGGCGCAGCGTCTCGAGGTCCGCGTCGGTCCCGAGCCCGACCAGCGCGACGAGGCTGGTCGCCGTCCCGGCGACCCCCGGGACCAGGTGCACCTGACCGGCGTCGCCGGTCGCGCCGAGCGCCGCGGCGCCGTCGGCGAGCGCACCGCGCGTCGCCCGGGGCAGGTCCTCACCCCCCAGCAGGACCGGCGCGGTGGACTTCGCGCCCGCGGGTGCCGGCACCAGGCCCAGCACCAGGGCGTCCACCGACACGCTCTTGACCGACTTGCTGCTGAGGAGGAGACGCGGCACCCCGGCACCCTAACGTGACCGTGTGCGACAGGGCAGAGGGCCGGGACGGGGCGGGTCGGCCGGCGACGGTCGCGACGGGTGCGAGGAGGAGGTCCGGCCGGGGGTCCGGTGGCGGGCGGTCCGCGCCGAGGACGCCGCGGCCCTGTCGCGGATCTGCCGCCTCACCGGCGACGCGGGCCGCGACGCCAGCGACCTGACCGCCTTCCCCGACCTGCTCGGCGACGTCTACGCGGCCCCCTACGCCCACCACGAGGCGGCCTTCGGGACGCTGGTCCTGGACGAGGAGGGCCCCGCCGGGTACGTCCTGGGGTGCCTGGACACCGCCCGCTTCGAGCGCTGGCGCGCCGACCGCTGGTGGCCGCCGCTGCGCGAGCGCTACCCCCGCACCGGTGACCGCCCCCTCGACGCCGGTCTGCTGCGGTCCGTCCACGAGCCGGTGGTGCCGTCCCCGGTGTGGACCGCCTTCCCCTCCCACCTGCACGTCGACCTGCTGCCGCGCCTGCAGGGGCGGGGGGTCGGCCGGGCGCTGATCGAGCGGTTGTGCGGCCAGCTCGCGGCGGCCGGGTCACCGGGGGTGCACCTGGGCGTGTCGGCCGCCAACCCCGGCGCGGTGGCGTTCTACCGCCGCACCGGGTTCACCGAGCTCGAGGCCACCGCGACCGGTCACACGTTCGGGCGGGTGCTCTCCCCGGCGGGTCCGGCGGCGGCTCCGGGCGAGGGTTCGGGCTCGGGGGCGGGGGGAGGCTCGGGCGAGGCGCCCTGATCGTCCGGCCCGGCGAGGGCTCCGACGGCGACCGGGTCGGGCTCCGGGGCGGGCTCCGGGGCGGGCTCCGGGTCGGGCAGCGGGGGCAGCTCGGCCTCGTCGGCCTCGGCCAGCGCCTGCGCGGCCCGCAGCACCGGCAGCGCGGTCAGCGCCCCGGTGCCGCCGCCGCGACCGGCGCCCAGGTCCAGCAGGGGCGTCAGCTTCAGCCGGTCCACCGCCAGGGCCTGCGCGGGCTCGGCCGTGGCGGCACCGACCTGCCACCACTTCTCGGCCCCCGGCACGCCGCGGGAGGCGACCAGCGCGGCGGCCACGCCGACGGTCCCGTCGAGCAGCACGGGCGTGCGGCGCGCGGCGGCCCGCAGCAGGAACCCGACGGCCGCGCACACGTCGGCGCTGCCGACGGCCTGCAGCACCGCGGTCGGGCGGGTGGCCAGCTTGCGGGCCCGGCGCACGGCGTCGCGCACGGCCGCGGTCTTGCGCATCCACGCGTCGTCGTCGACGCCGCTGCCGCGCCCGACGACGTCGACCGCGCCCTTGCGCAGGCAGACCGCGACGAGGGTCGAGGCCACGGTCGTGGCGCCCGCGCCGAGGTCGCCGAGCAGCAGCAGGTCGACCCCCGCGTCGACGGCCGCGTCGGCCACGGCCGCCCCGGCGCGCACCGCGGCCTCGGTCTCCTCGGTGCTCAGCGCGTCCTCGACGGCGATGTCCCCGGAGGGCCGCACAGCCCGCTCGATCACGCCGGCCGGCACCCCGGACGGCCCCTGCCCGCCCCAGTCGACGCCCACCGCGTGCACCTCGACGGGCACCCCGACCCGCGCGGCCAGCTCGGCGTGCGGCCCGCGGCCGGCCACCAGGTCGCGCACGGCCCGGGCCGTCCAGCCCGGCTCCAGCCGGGAGACGCCGCGGGCGGCGACCCCGTGGTCACCGGCGAACACCACGAGGCGGACGCGGTCGACGGGGCGCGCCACGTCGCGGTCCTGCGCCCCGGCCAGCCAGCGGGCCAGCTGGTCGGCGCGCGAGGCCGGCAGCAGCGGGGCCACCCGGCGCGGCCGGGCCGCGGAGGTGTGCGGGGACCGCAGGCCCTCGGCGATCTCGCGCAGGTTCAACGGCCGCGGGCCGTCGGTCATCGGGACTCCTCGGGGACGGGACCGGCGTGTGCTCCCGGCATGCTCCCACCCCGTCCGGCCCCACCCGGTTCCCTCCCGTCCCCACCACCCGGTGGAGGGTTGTCCGACCGGCGGCCCCCGCCTACCGTTCCGGGTACCCGGGTCCGCCGGGGGGCCCGACGGGAGGTCACCGGTGTCGGCAGGTCCGTCCAGCGCGCGCGAGGACTGGCTGGCGTCCAGCGCCGGCGGGGTCGAGGGCACCCCGCTGCCCGGCGCCCGCGAACTGGTGTCCTCCTCGTGGTGGCGCGCGCGCAGCAGCGGCCTGGACCCCGACCGGGTCCTGCCGCCGGTGCTGGCCGACGCCGCTGACCTGCGGGCCCGCCGCGAGGCCCACCCGCTGGCCGCGGTCCTGCCGACCGCCCGCCACCTGCTGCTGGCCGAACCGCTCGGGGTGCCGGTGCTGATGGCCGTCAGCGACCGGGACGGCACCCTGCTGTGGGTCGAGGGCGACCCGGGGCTGCGCCGGGCCGCCGAGGCCATGGCCTTCGTCGAGGGCGCCCGCTGGAGCGAGGACGTCGCCGGGACGAACGCCCCGGGCACGGCGCTGGCGCTGAACCGCCCCGTCCGCGTCCGGCGCGGCGAGCACTACGCGACGGCCGTGTCGGGGTGGAGCTGCTCGGCCGCCCCGGTGCGCGACCCGCTGACCGGGCAGGTGCTCGGCGTCCTCGACCTGACCGGCGGTGACGACCTGGGCCGCGAACGCGCGCTGGAGCTCGTCCGCGCCGCCGTCGGCGCCGTCGAGGGGGAGCTGCGCGTCGCCGCGCTGCGCCGCCGGCTGGTCCCGCGGGCCGCGGACGCCCCCGCTCCGCCGCGGCTGACCGTCCTGGGGGCCGTTCCGGCCCTGGAGGCCGCCGGGCAGCGCCGGCCGCTGTCGCTGCGGCACAGCGAGCTGCTCCTGCTGCTGCGCACGGGGCCGGCCGGCGGGCAGTCGGCCGCGCAGCTGGCCGCCGACCTCGACGACCGCGAGCTGGCCCCGGTCTCGGTGCGGGCCGAGGTGCACCGGCTGCGGGCGGCCCTGGCCGAGCGCACCCGCGGCGCGCTGGACGTGTCCCCGGCGCCGTACCGGCTGCTGGGGACGCTGCGGTGCGACGCCCTGGACCTGCGGGAGGCGCTGCGCGCCGGACGGACCCGCGAGGCCGTGCGGGCCTGGACGGGGGACCTGCTGCCCGGTTCGGACGCCCCCGGCGTCCGCGACCTGCGCGAGGAGCTGCGGACGGAGCTGCGCTCGGCGGTCCTGGAGGGCGACGACGACCAGGCGCTGCTGGAGTTCTCCCGCACCGCCCCCGGGCGCGGGGACGCCGTCGTGGCCCACGACCTCGTCGCCCGGCTGCAGCCGGGCGACCCCGGCCGGGCCGAGGCCGTCGCCCGCCTGCACCGCCTGCGGGGCTGACCACCGCCCCCTGCAACGCGGTTGCAACGCGCCCCGCCGCAGGCTGGGACCACGGCGACGGAGCAGTCGCCGGTCCCTCACCGTGGAGGTCGCCATGACGGTCTACGAAGCGCCCGGACGCCCCGGCAGCGTGGTCCAGTACCAGGACCGCTACGACCACTGGATCGGCGGCGAGCGAGTCGCCCCCGCCGAGGGCCGCTACTTCGAGAACCCCAGCCCGGTCACCGGGCAGGTCTTCACCGAGGTCGCGCGCGGCACCGCCGCCGACGTCGAACGCGCCCTGGACGCCGCGCACGCCGCGGCCCCCGCCTGGGGGCGGACCCCGGTCGCCGAGCGCGCCCTGGTCCTGAACCGCATCGCCGACCGGATCGAGCAGAACCTCGAGAAGCTCGCGGTCGCCGAGACCTGGGACAACGGCAAACCCGTCCGGGAGTGCCTGGCCGCCGACCTGCCCCTCGTGGTGGACCACCTGCGCTACTTCGCCGGGGTGGTCCGCGCCCAGGAGGGCGGGATCTCGCAGATCGACGACGACACCGTCGCCTACCACTTCCACGAACCGCTCGGGGTCGTCGGGCAGATCATCCCGTGGAACTTCCCGCTGCTGATGGCGGTCTGGAAGCTGGCGCCGGCGCTCGCGGCCGGGAACGCGGTCGTCCTCAAGCCCGCCGAGCAGACCCCGGCGTCGATCATGCTGCTGATGGACCTCATCGGCGACCTGCTGCCACCGGGGGTGGTGAACGTCGTCAACGGGTTCGGCGCCGAGGCCGGCAAACCGCTGGCGAGCAACCCGCGGATCCGCAAGATCGCCTTCACCGGTGAGACGACGACGGGCCGGCTGATCATGCAGTACGCCAGCCAGAACCTCATCCCGGTCACGCTGGAGCTCGGCGGCAAGAGCCCGAACATCTTCTTCGACGACGTCGCGCGCTCGCGCGACGACTTCTACGACAAGGCCCTCGAGGGGTTCACGATGTTCGCCCTCAACCAGGGCGAGGTCTGCACCTGCCCGTCGCGGGCGCTCATCCAGGACGGCGTCTACGACACCTTCCTCGCCGACGCGCTGGAACGCACGAGGGCCGTGAAGCAGGGCAACCCGCTGGACACCGGCACGATGATCGGGGCCCAGGCCAGCAACGACCAGCTCGAGAAGATCCTGTCCTACATCGACATCGGGCAGAAGGAGGGCGCGAAGCTGCTCACCGGCGGGGAGCGCGCCGACCTCGGCGGGGAGCTGTCCGGCGGGTACTACGTCACGCCGACGGTGTTCGAGGGCGACAACTCGATGCGCATCTTCCAGGAGGAGATCTTCGGTCCCGTCGTCTCGGTCGCGCGGTTCGGCGACCCCGACGACGCCCTGAAGATCGCCAACGACACCCTCTACGGCCTCGGGGCGGGGGTGTGGTCCCGCGACATCCACCTCGCCTACCGGATGGGCCGCGGCATCCAGGCCGGCCGCGTCTGGACGAACAACTACCACGCCTACCCGGCTCACGCGGCGTTCGGCGGGTACAAGAGCTCGGGCATCGGGCGGGAGAACCACCGCATGATGCTCGACCACTACCAGCAGACGAAGAACCTGCTGGTCAGCTACTCCACCTCCAAGCTCGGGTTCTTCTGAGGTGCCCGTCGGTCTCACCCCGGAGGCCGCGGACGAGCTCCGCAGCCTCCGGGCGCGGCACGGGGAGCTGATGTTCCACCAGTCCGGCGGGTGCTGCGACGGCAGTTCCCCGATGTGCTTCCCCGACGGGGAGTTCATCGTCTCCGACGCCGACGAGTTCCTGGGCGACGTGCGGGTCCCGGCCCGCGACGGGGCGCAGGCCTTCACGGTGGGGGTGTGGATGTCCAAGGAGCAGTTCGCGCGGTGGTCGCACACCGAGCTCACCATCGACCTGGTCCCCGGCCGGGGCGCGGGGTTCTCCCTGGAGGCCCCGGACGGGGTCCGGTTCATCGTGCGCTCGGACCTCTGCCGCGTGTGAGCCGGCGCCGGGTGGGTAGCGTCCTGCCGTGACCGAGACCGTGACCGACCCCGTGACCTTCGCCCTCGTCGGCTACGGCGGGGGAGCCCGCTACTTCCACGCCCCGATCATCGAGGGCGCGGTGGGGGCGCGGCTGGGGTTCGTCGTCACGACGAACCCCGAGCGCGCCGCGCTGGCCCGGGCCGAGCACGAGGGCGTGCGGGTGGTGGCCTCGATGGCCGAGGCGGCGGCCGCGGGCGCGCGGGCCGTGGCGATCTCGACCCCGGCCGCCACCCACACCGCGCTGACGGACGAGGCGATCGCCCTGGGCCTGCCGGTGGTGTGCGACAAGCCGTTCGCGCTGGACGCCGCCTCGGCCGGGCGGACGATCGAGGCGGCGCGGGCGGCGGGGGTGCTGCTGTCGCCGTACCAGAACCGCCGCTGGGACTCGGACCTGCTGACCGTGCGTCGGGTGCTGGCCGACGGGGAGCTCGGGGACGTGGTGCGCTTCGAGTCCGCCTTCGAGCGCTGGGACCCGACGGACCCGCCGGCCGCGGGGGGCGGGCTGCTGCGCGACTTCGGGGCGCACCTGGTCGACCAGGCCCTGCACCTGTTCGGCCCCGCCCGGTCGGTGTCCGCCCAGGCCCGCGGCGCCGACGGCGCGGAGACGGACTTCCGCCTCCAGCTCGAGCACGTCGGCGGGGTGCGGACCGAGCTGTCGGGGTCCTGGAAGCAGTCCCTGCCGGCGCCGCGGTTCCGCCTGACGGGCACCCGGGGGACCTTCGTGCTCGACTCGCCCATCGACGTGCAGGAGGAGGTCCTGCTGTCGGGCCGCACCCCGCTGTCGGAGGGGGCGGCGTGGGGCGCGGAGCCGCGCAGCCGGTGGGGCGCCCTCGCCCTGGCCGGCGGCACGGTGCGGCGGGTGCCGTCCGAGCCGGGGCGCTGGCCGGACTTCTACACGGCCTTCGCGGCCGCGGTGCGCGGGGAGGGGCCGGTGCCGGTCGACCCGTGGGACGCGTTCGGCACCTGCGTCGTGGTGGACGCGGCCCGCGCCTCCATCGCGGACCGCGAGGTCGTCCATCTCAAGGATTGAGACAGCTGTCTCGGATCTTGGAAGGCCGACGGGTGGGGCGTAGGATCCGCGTCACACCCGGACGGCGACGGCGACCCCGGTGCACGACCCGGGTGTAGCCCGCCCGGCCAGGACGACCC
The DNA here is from genome assembly GCF_050871975.1 of Kineococcus rugosus. Classification (NCBI taxonomy): domain Bacteria; kingdom Bacillati; phylum Actinomycetota; class Actinomycetes; order Kineosporiales; family Kineosporiaceae; genus Kineococcus; species Kineococcus rugosus. Next base: position 61,227 of record NZ_JBJLSJ010000004.1, read on the forward strand.
CTGGGACGGCACCCCACCCACCGTCGTCCCCGAAGGTTCCTGGAGTCATGGGCCCCGCTTCGACCTCGGCGCAGACCGCCGCGCCCGCCGCCACCAACCCCGTCGGGAAGGTCGCGGCCGCCAGCCTCATCGGCACCACGATCGAGTTCTACGACTTCTACGTCTACGCCACCGCCGCCGTGCTGGTGTTCCCGGCGCTGTTCTTCCCCTCGGGCAACGACACCGCCGCCACCCTCGCGTCGCTGGCCACGTTCGCCATCGCGTTCGTCGCCCGCCCGATCGGCTCGATCTGCTTCGGCCACTTCGGCGACCGCATCGGCCGCAAGACGACCCTGGTCGCCGCGCTGCTCGTGATGGGCGTCTCGACCGTCCTCATCGGCGTCCTGCCCACCCACGCCAGCATCGGCAACCTCGCCCCGGCCCTGCTGTGCCTCCTGCGCTTCGGGCAGGGTTTCGGCCTCGGCGGGGAGTGGGGCGGTGCGGCGCTGCTGGCGACCGAGAACGCCCCGGCCAACCGGCGGGCGCTCTACGGGATGTTCCCCCAGCTCGGCGCCCCCTTCGGGTTCATCATCGCCAACACCCTGTTCATCGTGCTGGCCACCAACATGAGCGACGAGACGTTCATGTCGTGGGGCTGGCGGGTGCCGTTCCTGCTCAGCGCGCTCCTGGTGGTCCTCGGGCTGTGGATCCGGCTGAGCCTGTCCGAGACGCCGATCTTCGCCAAGGCCCTGGCCGAGAACAAGCAGGTCCGCGTCCCGGTCGCGGAGACGTTCCGGCGCAGCGGGAAGATCGTCGTCCTGGGCGCCTTCTCGGTCATGCTCACCTACACGCTCTTCTACCTGACCACCACGTGGTCGCTGAGCTACGGCACCAAGACGCTGACCTACGAGCGCCAGGACTTCCTGCTGATGCTCTGCGTCGCCGTCGTCTTCATGGCGATCGGGACCCCGCTGTCGGGGATCCTGTCCGACCGCTTCGGCCGCCGCCCGGTCCTGGCCACCGCGATGGTCGGCGGCGCCGTCGTCGGCCTGCTCACCGGACCGCTGCTCGGGTCGGGGGAGACCTGGAAGGTGATGGTCTGGCTGTGCGCCGGGTTGTTCTTCATGGGCCTGGTCTTCGGGCCGATCGGCGCCTACCTGCCCGAGCTGTTCCCGACCAACGTCCGGTACACCGGGGCCTCGCTGGCCTTCAACTCCGGCTCCATCCTCGGCGCCTCGCTCGCGCCGTACACCGCGGTCAAGCTCGCTGCGGCGCACGACGTCAGCTGGGTCGGCTACTACCTCGCCGGGACGGCCGTCGTCAGCCTCATCGCGCTGGCGCTGCTGCGGGAGACCCGCACGGCCTCCATCGGCTGAGGCCGACTAGGCTGCAGGACGTGGCCGGTGGTGGAAGCGTGTACAAGACCCTCTACCGGCACGTCCTGACCCGCATCGACCCCGAGGTCGCCCACCACTGGGCGTTCGCCGGGATGCGCCTGTCCGGCCGCGTCCCCGTCGCCCCGCAGGTGCTGCGCAGGGCGTTCGTCCAGGACGACGAACGGCTGCGCACCCGCGTCCTCGGCATCGACTTCCCGACCCCCCTGGGGCTGGCGGCGGGGTTCGACAAGAACGCCACGGGCCTGACGTCGCTGGGCCACTTCGGGTTCTCCTGCGTCGAGGTCGGCACCGTCACCGCCCTGCCCCAGCCGGGCAACCCCAAGCCGAGGTTGCACCGGCTCGTCGCCGACCGCGCCGTCGTGAACCGCATGGGTTTCAACAACGACGGCGCCGAGGTCGTCGCCAAGCGGCTGCGGCAGTTCCGCGCCGCCCCGCCGGCCCACCCCGTCGTCGTGGGCGTGAACATCGGCAAGAGCAAGGTCGTCGACGAGGCCGACGCCGCCGCCGACTACGCCACGTCCGCGCGGCTGCTGGCCCCCTACGCCGACTACCTCGTCGTCAACGTCTCCTCCCCGAACACCCCCGGCCTGCGGGACCTGCAGGCCGTCGAGAAGCTGCGCCCCGTCCTGACCGCCGTCCGCGAGGCCGCCGACGCCGCCGCGCACCGGCGCGTCCCGCTGCTCGTGAAGATCGCCCCGGACCTGTCCGACGAGGACGTCGACGCGGTCGCCGACCTCGCGGTCGAGACGGGCCTGGACGGCATCGTCGCGACGAACACCACGATCGGCCGCGAGGGGCTGCGCACGCCCGCGGCCGAGGTCGCGGCCGCCGGTGGCGGGGGCCTGTCGGGGGCCCCCTTGAAGGAGCGCTCGCTGGCCGTGCTGCGCCGGCTGTCCGCCCGCACCCACGGGTCGCTGGTCCTCATCGGGGTCGGGGGCATCGAGACCGCCGCCGACGTCGCCGAACGCCTCGAGGCCGGTGCCTCGCTGGTCCAGGCGTACACGGCGTTCATCTACGAGGGTCCGGGCTGGGCGCGGCGCGTCCTCGCCGAGCTGGCCGCCAGCCGCACGCGGCGGGAGACCGACCGCTAGACCGGTCCGCTCCGGGTTGTGGGGGCGTCCCCGTCGGGTGAGAGTCAGTTGCCCCGACGAACCCGCCCGAGGAGAGCAGTGACCGACGCCACGTCCGCACCGCCGGACCCGAACCGCTGGCGCGCCCTCGCCGTCTGCCTCGCCGTGGGGTTCATGACCCTGCTGGACGTCTCCATCGTCAACGTCGCGCTCCCGTCCATCGAGGGTTCCCTCGGCGCCGGCCCCAGCCAGGTCCAGTGGATCGTCGCCGGGTACGCCCTCGCCTTCGGGCTGGTGCTCGTCCCCGCCGGCCGCGTAGGGGACCTGTACTCCCGGCGCGCGATGTTCCTCGTGGGCCTGGCGGCGTTCGTGCTCACCAGCGCCGTCGCCGGTCTCGTCCAGGACGCCTGGCAGCTGTCGGTGGTCCGCGTCCTGCAGGGGATGTCGGCCGGTCTGGTCAACCCGCAGGTCCTCGCGCTGATCCAGCAGCTGTTCACCGGCGCCGAACGCGGCCGCGCCTTCGGCGCCTTCGGCACCACCATCGGGGTCTCCACAGCCGTCGGGCCGCTGCTCGGCGGGGCGATCCTGGCGGTCTTCGGCGAGGCCGAGGGGTGGCGCGGGGTGTTCCTCGTCAACGTGCCCCTCGGGCTGGTGCTGCTGCCGCTGGCCCGGCGGTGGCTGCCCGCGCCCCCGCCGCGGCAGCGCGGCCGGCTGCACCTGGACGCCGTCGGGCTGCTCCTGCTCGGCGCCGCCACCGTCGTCGGGATGCTGCCCTTCGTCCTCACCACCGGCCGCGACGACGCGCCCTGGCGCTGGGCCCTGCTGGCGCCGGGCCTCGCGCTGCTGATCGCGTTCGTCGGGTGGGAGCGCCGGGAGGGGCGCCTGCGCCGCGACCCCGTCGTGCCCGGCGCCCTGGTCCGCACACCCTCGTTCAGCGTCGGGGCCGCGGTGGGCATCGCCTACTTCGCCGGGTTCACCGGCATCTTCCTCGTCGTCACCCTGTACCTGCAGTCCGGGCTGGGCTTCGCCCCGTGGCAGGCCGGGCTCGTCCAGACGCCCTTCGCGGTCCTGTCCGCCCTCACCTCCCAGGTCGGGGGACGGCTGGTCTCCACCCGCGGGCGGACCGTCGTGGTCGTCGGTCTCGTCCTCGTCGCCCTCGGGCTGACGGCCGCGGACGTCGTCTCGGCGGCCGTCCAGGGCACCGCGGGGGCGATCGCGCTGTCGGCGTGCCTGGCCCTCACCGGCGCCGGCAGCGGGCTGGTCATCTCGCCGAACCAGACCCTCACGCTGGCCGACGTCCCCCGCTCCGTCGCCGGGGTGGCCGGCGGCGTCCTGCAGACCGGGCAGCGGGTCGGCTCGGCGGTGGGGGTCGCCGCCGCCACCGCCGTCTTCTTCTCGGCCCTCGCCGCGGACGGCGGGACCGGGGGGGAGGCGGCCGTCGGCGAGGCCCTGTCGCACGGGCTGCGGGTCTCCCTCGGCCTCGTGCTGCTGTCCCTGGTCCTCGCCGCGGTGGACCTGCGGCGCCGCACCGCGCCGCGCGACGGCGACCACGACGCGCCGGTCGCCAAGCACCGGGTGCACTGAGTAGCGTCGCCCGGGTGAGGGCGACGCAGTGGACGTGGACGTACGAGGACGCCGAGGGCCGGCCCGTCGAGGCCGGGGGGACGGTGTTCCCGACGCAGTCGGACGCCGAGACCTGGATCGGCGAGGCGTGGCGCGGGCTGCGCGAGCAGGGCGTCGAGAACGCGCACCTGTGGGCCGACGGGGCGAGGGCCTACGGCCCGCTGTCCCTGCGCCCGGCCGACTGAGCGCGGCCGGCCACCCCCGGGTGGCCGGCCGCGCCGACGGGCCGTCGATCCTCGCGGGTCAGGACGGACGTTCGGTGGGGGTCCCGGCCGCGGTGCGGCCCGGGTCGCGCTCCACGACGTCGCCGAGGACGGCGTCGATCTTGGCCATCAGCTCCTGGGGGATCCTCACCCCGGACGCCTTGACGTTCTCGTGCACCTGCTCGGGGCGCGAGGCGCCGATGATCGCCGCGGCGACGTTGTCGTTCTGCAGCACCCACGCCACGGCCAGCTGGGCCATGGACAGCTGCAGCTCGCTCGCCACCGACTTCAGCTCCTGGACCCGCGACAGCACGTCGTCGCGCATCCAGCGGCTGATCATCTGCTTGCCGCCCTTCTCGTCCGTCGCGCGGCTGCCCTCCGGCGGCGCCCCGCCCGGGGTGTACTTGCCGGTGAGGACGCCCTGCGCGACGGGGGAGAAGACGACCTGCGAGATCCCCAGCTCCTGGGAGGCCGGGACGACCTGCTCCTCGATGACCCGGTAGAGCGCCGAGTACTGGGGCTGGTTCGAGATGAGCTGGAACCCGAGCTGGTCGGCGAGCTCACGACCCCGCCGCAGCTGGTCGGCGGTCCACTCGCTGACGCCGATGTAGAGGGCCTTGCCGGAGCGCACGACGTCGGCGAACGCCTGCATCGTCTCCTCGACCGGGGTCGACACGTCCCAGCGGTGGGCCTGGTAGACGTCGACGTGGTCGGTGCCCAGCCGGCGCAGCGAGCCGTTGATCGACTCCAGGATGTGCTTGCGGGACAGGCCCGAGTCGTTGTGGCCGCGGGGGCCGGTCGGGAAGTAGACCTTGGTGAGGATCTCCAGGCTCTCGCGGCGCTGCCCCTTCAGCGCGGTGCCCAGGACCGTCTCGGCCGCGGTGTTGGCGTAGACGTCGGCGGTGTCGAAGGTCGAGATGCCCGCGTCGAGCGCCGCGTGCACGCACGCGACGGCCGCGTCGTTCTCGACCTGCGAGCCGTGGGTCAGCCAGTTGCCGTAGGTGATCTCCGAGATCTTCAAGCCGCTGCGGCCGAGGTGTCTGAACTCCATGGTCGCGAACCTAACGCCAGACGCCTCAGACGGCGAGGGCCGCCTGCCGCGCGCGGTCCACCGTGGTCGACCGCGCCGCCAGCAGCACGCGCGTGGCGCCCGCCGCGGTCAGGGCCGCCCCGCCGAGGTGCAGGACGACGGCCAGGCCCGGCAGGCCGTCGAGGCTCTGGTAGAGGCCGAGCGCGGCCTGGGCCGCGAACAGGGCCAGCAGGATGCCCGCGCGGCGGGCGACCAGCGCGTCCCCGGCGCGGCGGGCCACCACCACCACGAGGGCGGCCAGCACCAGCGCGAGGACGGCGGCGACCCCGTGGACCACCGTCACCAGCGTCCAGTCCACCGGGATGCGGTGGACGCTGGCGCTGTCGCCCGGGTGCGGGCCGGCGCCGGTGACGACGGTGCCGACGACCACGACGACGCCGGTGACCGCGACGAGCCACCGCGCGAGGCGGCGGGTGGCCGGGGCGGGGGCCGGGACCACGGAGCGGTGCGCGATGTCGTAGCTGACGGTCGCCGAGACGAGCAGCGCGATGGCGGCGATGAAGTGGGCGGCCACGACGTACGGGTTCAGGCCCGTCAGCACCGTGATGCCCCCGACGACGGCGTTGAGCAGGACGCCCAGGAACTGGCCCCAGCCCGACCACAGCAGGGCGCGGTGCCGCGGCCGCTGCAGCAGGCAGGCGATGATCACGGCGCCGACCGCGAGGCAGATGACCGTCGTCAGCATCCGGTTGCCGAACTCGATGGCGCCGTGCACGCCGGTGTCGACCGTGGCGGAGGTGAACGAGTCGTCGGTGCAGCGCGGCCAGGTGGGGCAGCCCAGGCCCGAGCCGGTGACCCGGACGACACCGCCCGTGACGATGATGAGGATGGTGACGGCCAGAGCGGCCGTCGTCGTCCAGCGGACGGCGCGGGAGTGCGTCACGGTTCTGTCCGGTCCTGCTCTGCTCGGTGGTGCTGCGGTCGGGTCAGCTCGGGTGCGCGCCGCGGGCGACCATCGGCACCGGGCGGCGCATGCGACGGATCTGCAGGGCCCGGGTCACCCCGTAGGAGACGAGCCCGCGCTCGGGCTCGGGGAACTTCTCGGCGACCCGGCGGCGGACGCGGCGGCCGAGCACCACGCTGTCGATCACCACGACGGCGAGCATCCCGTAGATCAGGGCCGTCGTGGCCAGCACCAGCGACGTGGAGCCGAGGGGCTGGGCGACCATCGACAGCACCAGGGAGATCCCGGCGATGATGAGGAAGTACTCCCCGACGTTGCGCCGCGCGTCGACGACGTCGCGCACGAAGCGCTTCTGCGGGCCGCGGTCGCGCAGCGGCAGGTAGCGCTCGTCCCCGGTCAGCAGGGCCGACTGCATCCGGGCCCGCTCCTCGCGCTGGGCCTCGCGGCTCAGCTTCTGGGCGGCCTTGCGGTCGGCGGGGACCAGGGGCCGGGCGTTGCGGGCCTGCGCCTCGCTGCGCCGGGGCGTCGGGCGCCCCTTGCCACCGACCTTCGTCAGCTCGACGGCGGGGGCCTCCGCGGTGGGGGCTGGCTTCTCCTTCGAGCGTCCGAACACGAGATGAAGGGTACGTCACCGGACGGGGGCCGGGACCGGGCCCGGCGCCCCGCCGGAGCGTTCGAGTAGCGTCGCGCCCGTGAGCGACCAGACCCCTGCCGACGACCGCCTCGAGTCCCTGCGCGCGGCCTCGGCGGCCCAGGACGCCGCGACGCGGGCCGACCTGGAGGCCCTGGTGCGGATCCCGAGCGTGTCCGCGCGCGCCTTCGACGCCGGGCACGTGCACGCCAGCGCCGCGGCCGTGGCCGAACTGCTGCGCGGCGCGGGGCTGCCCCGGGTCGACGTGCTGACCGCCCGCGCGGGGGAGCTGGAGTCGAACCCGGCCGTCGTGGGGCACCGGCCCGCCCCCGCCGGGGCGCCGACCGTCCTGCTCTACGCCCACCACGACGTCCAGCCCCCGGGCCGGGAGGAGGACTGGTCCAGCCCGCCCTTCGAGCCCACCGAGCGCGACGGCCGGCTCTTCGGCCGCGGCGCGGCGGACGACAAGGCCGGGGTCATGGCGCACGTGCACGCGCTGCGCACGCTGCTGCCCACCTGGGGGCCCGACGACGGCGTCGGCGTGACCGTCTTCGTCGAGGGGGAGGAGGAGATCGGCTCCCCGACCTTCGCGGCCTTCCTGGCCGAGCACCGCGAGGCGCTGGCCGCCGACGTCATCGTGGTGGCGGACTCGGGCAACTGGCGCGTGGGCGTGCCGGCCCTGACCACGACCCTGCGAGGGCTCGTGGACTGCGACGTGACGGTCGAGGTGCTCTCCCACGCGGTCCACTCCGGCGTCAACGGCGGCCCGGTGCTGGACGCCCTCACGGTCCTGGCGCGGTTGATCGCCACGCTGCACGACGAGAACGGCGACGTCGCGGTCGACGGGCTCCACGGCTCCGCCGCGCCGGTCGTCGACCTGGACGAGGCGACCTTCCGCGCCGACGCGGGCGTGCTGCCGGGGGTCCGGCTGGCCGGCACGGGCACCGTCGCCGACCGGCTGTGGACCAAGCCGGCGATCTCCGTCATCGGCCTGGACGCCACGCCGGTGGACCGGGCCAGCAACACCCTGGTGCCCTCGGCCCGCGCCAAGGTCAGCATGCGCATCGCCCCCGGGCAGGACCCGTCGGCCGCGATGACGGCGCTGCGCCGCCACCTGCTGGCCAACGCCCCCTTCGGCGCCCGGGTCCACGTCGCCGACGGCGAGGAGGGCAAGGCCTTCTCGGCCGACACCTCCTCGCGGGCGCACGCCGTGGCGCGCGAGGCGCTGAGCGCCGCCTTCGGGGCGCCCGCGGTGGAGATGGGCATGGGCGGCTCGATCCCCTTCGTCGCGGACCTGTCCGCCGCCTACCCGGCGGCCGCCATCCTCGTCACGGGGGTCGAGGACCCCGACTCGCGGGCCCACGGGGCCGACGAGTCCCTGCACCTGGCCGACTTCGCCCGCGCCTGCCTGGGCGAGGTGCTCCTGCTCGACGGCCTGTCCCGCGAGTCGTAACCTCGTCGGGGAACAGACCGCGGCTGGCCGCGGTTGCACCCGACGACAGCCCCGCGATCGCTTCCGGAGACGATGCACATGACCTCCACCACGGACACGACCCCCACCCACGGGGTCCTGCTGACCGACGTGGCCGCGACCAAGGTCCGCACGCTGCTCGAGCAGGAGGGGCGCGACGACCTGCGGCTGCGCATCGCCGTGCAGCCCGGTGGCTGCTCGGGCCTCATCTACCAGCTCTACTTCGACGAGCGGACCCTCGACGGGGACGCGCTGCGCGACTTCGACGGGGTCGAGGTCGTCGTGGACAAGATGAGCACCCCGTACCTCGACGGCGCGACGATCGACTTCGCCGACACCATCGAGAAGCAGGGCTTCACCATCGACAACCCGAACGCCGGGAGCAGCTGCGCCTGCGGTGACTCCTTCAGCTGACGGTCCGTCCCGCACCGCGGCCCCCGTACCCCTCCCGGGTGCGGGGGCCGATCGCGTGTGGGGCGCGCCCTTCCCCCGCACGCCGCCCGGCCGCTCCCGCTTCGACGTGGGCCCGGCGCGGTTCGGCTTCGAGGACCTGCGGACCGAGGAGGGGGAGGACCTCGTCGCCTCCGGCGGTGACCTGCACCCGGCGACGCTGCTGGACGCCTACCGCCACGGCTTCTTCCCCATGGGGCTGGGCGGGGGAGGCCGCGGGCCCCTCGGCTGGTGGTCGCCGGACCCGCGGGGCGTCCTGGTGCCCGGCCGGGTGCACGTGTCCCGGTCCCTGCGGCGGTCGCTGCGCCGCTTCGAGGTGCGGCTCGACACCGCCTTCGACGCCGTGGTCGCCGGCTGCGCCGACCCCGCGCGCCCCGGCGCCTGGATCACCGGGGGGATCGCGCTGGCCTACGGCCGCCTGCACCGCCTGGGCTGGGCCCACTCGGTGGAGGTGTGGCAGGACGGGGAGCTCGTCGGGGGGCTGTACGGCGTGAGCCTGGGCGGTCTGTTCGCCGCCGAGTCGAAGTTCCACCGCGTGACCGACGCGTCCAAGGCGGCCGTGGTGGCCCTGGCCGACGTGCTGGTCGCCGACGGCGTCGGCGGCCGGCTGGTGGACGTGCAGTGGCGCACCGACCACCTCGCCACGCTGGGGGTCGAGCAGGTCCCGCGCAGCGCCTACCAGGCGATGCTGAGGACGGCCCTGGCCCGCCCGGTGCCCCCGCTGCTGGACGGCCCGGAACTTCCTCGGACTTGACGCGCCCCGAACGGCCGATCGCCTACGACGGGGGGTAGTCTCTCCTCGGAGGGACGAGCCTGCCCAGGACCGACGCGTCACGGACACAGATCGTCCCCGTTCACTGCACGCACGTGGGAAGGCCGACGTTGGGCACGCGAGACTCGGGCGCGACGCGTCGTCGCCGTCCCCCCAAGGCGCTGGTCGCCGGCGCCCTCACCGGGGGCGCGGCGCTGTTGTTGACCGGTTGCGCGGGGGATTGGCCGGACGCCTCGGCGAGCAACTTCTTCCTCCCCGACGACAGCATCGGGGCCACGGACATGACCGGGCGCATCTCGGCGCTCTGGGACGGTTCGTGGATCGCCGCGCTGGTGGTCGGCGTCCTCGTCTGGGGGCTGACGATCTGGTGCGTGGTGGCCTACCGCCGCCGCAAGAACGACCCGGAGCTGCCCGCGCAGGTCCGGTACAACATGCCGATCGAGATCCTCTACACGATCGTCCCCGTCATGATGGTCGGGGTCCTCTTCTACTACGTGGCGCGGGACCAGCAGGCCATCCTCGACACGTCCAAGGACCCCGCCGTCACGGTCCAGGTCGTCGGCAAGAAGTGGTCCTGGGACTTCAACTACCTCGAGGGCAACGGCGAGTCCGCCCAGCCCGGGGTCTACGACACCGGTCGCCAGGCCGACCTCACCGGGCTGCCGGGGGTCGAGGAGTCGCTCCCGACCCTCTACCTGCCGGTCGACGAGACCGTGGAGTTCGAGCTGTACTCCCGCGACGTCATCCACTCCTTCTGGGTCCCCGCCTTCCTCATGAAGATGGACATGATCCCGGGCAGCCCCAACAAGTTCCAGGTCACCCCCACCAAGGAGGGCGACTTCAAGGGCAAGTGCGCCGAGCTCTGCGGCGAGTACCACTCCGAGATGCTCTTCAACGTCAAGGTCGTCTCGGCCGAGGAGTACCAGCAGCACCTGGACGACCTCGCAGCGGCCGGCCAGACCGGCTCGCTGCCGACCACCCTGGCCGGTGACGAGGAGCTCGCCAACGTCCAGGCCGACTCGGTCCACTCGAACGAGGAGGAGAACTGATGGCTGCTGAGAGCCTCGACCTTCCCGGCACCGCGGCGCGCGTGACGTCGCGCCAGCCGCTGGGGGCCGTCCTGCCGCGCTCGCGCGGTCGCGTCATGGCCAACTGGCTGTCCAGCACCGACCACAAGGTGATCGGCAACCTCTACTTCGTCACCTCGTTCATCTGGTTCCTCCTCGGCGGGATCATGGCGCTGCTCATCCGCGCCGAGCTGTTCGAGCCCGGCATGCAGGTGTTCGCCACCAAGAACGAGTACAACCAGGCCTTCACCATGCACGGCACGGTGATGCTGCTGCTGTTCGCGACGCCGCTGTTCTCCGCGTTCGCGAACGCGATCATGCCGCTGCAGATCGGCGCCCCGGACGTCGCCTTCCCGCGGCTGAACATGTTCGCGTACTGGCTCTTCCTCTTCGGGGGCCTCATCGCCGCCGCCGGGTTCATCACCCCCAACGGGGCCGCGAGCTTCGGCTGGTTCGCCTACGCGCCGCTGTCCGACGTCGTCCACTCCCCGGGGCTGGGCGGCAACCTGTGGGTCATGGGCCTGGCCTTCTCCGGGTTCGGCACGATCCTCGGTGCGGTCAACTTCATCACCACGATCATCTGCATGCGCGCCCCGGGCATGACGATGTTCCGGATGCCGATCTTCACCTGGAACACGCTCATCACCAGCGTGCTGATCCTCATGGCCTTCCCGGTCCTGGCCGCCGCGCTGCTCGCGCTGGCCGCCGACCGGATCATGGGCGCCCACGTCTTCGAGGCCGCCAACGGCGGCCCGATCCTGTGGCAGCACCTGTTCTGGTTCTTCGGGCACCCGGAGGTCTACATCATCGCGCTGCCGTTCTTCGGCATCGTGACCGAGATCTTCCCGGTGTTCAGCCGCAAGCCGGTCTTCGGCTACAAGGGCCTCGTCTTCGCGACGATCTCGATCGCCGGCCTGTCGGTGACCGTGTGGGCGCACCACATGTACGTGACCGGCAAGGTCCTGCTGCCGTTCTTCTCGTTCATGACGATGCTCATCGCCGTCCCGACCGGGGTGAAGTTCTTCAACTGGATCGGCACGATGTGGCGCGGGTCGTTGACCTTCGACACGCCGATGCTGTGGAGCGTCGGGTTCCTCGTGACCTTCCTCTTCGGCGGTCTGACCGGCGTCATCCTCGCCGCGCCGCCGCTGGACTTCCAGCTGTCGGACTCCTACTTCGTGGTCGCGCACTTCCACTACGTCGTCTTCGGCACGGTCGTGTTCGCGATGTTCGCCGGCTTCTACTTCTGGTGGCCCAAGCTCACCGGCAAGATGCTGCACGAGGGCTGGGGCAAGCTGCACTTCTGGCTGCTGTTCGTCGGGTTCCACTCCACCTTCCTCATCCAGCACTGGCTGGGTGCGGCGGGCATGCCGCGCCGCTACGCCGACTACCTCGTCGGTGAGGGCTTCACGACGATGAACCAGATCTCCACGATCGGGTCCTTCATCCTGGGCCTGTCCTTCCTGCCCTTCCTCTGGAACGTCTACCGGACCGCCCGCTTCGGCGAGAAGGTCACGGTCGACGACCCGTGGGGCTACGGCGCCTCCCTGGAGTGGGCGACCTCCTGCCCGCCCCCGCGGCACAACTTCACATCCCTGCCGCGCATCCGCTCCGAGCGTCCCGCCTTCGACCTGCACCACCCCGAGGTCGCGGCGCACGACAACCACGACGGTGGCGGCAACCTGCTGGATGCGGTGTACGGCGGCTCCGACCGTCGTGGCCGTGAAGACGTTCACGAGGGGCGCTGACACCGATGAAGCCTGAAACCTGGCTGTTCTCCGGCGGGATCCTCTTCTTCATCCCCGTCGCCTTCGTCTACGGACTGCTGACCCGCTGGGACGAGTGGGTGGGCTTCATCGCCCTGCTGCTCACCGGTGGTCTGGCCGTCCTCGTCGGCACCTACCTGACCATCACCGCCCGCCGGATCGACGAGCGGCCCGAGGACAACCCGCGGGCCGACATCTCCGAGGGCGCCGGCGAGCAGGGGTTCTTCTCCCCGCACTCGTGGTGGCCCTTGTACCTGGCCGCCGGCGGGGCGATCGCCTTCCTGGGGGTCGCCGTCGGGTGGTGGCTCTGGCTCATCGGCGTCGTGATCACGATCCCGATGATCGTCGGGTGGGTCTTCGAGTACTACAAGGGCGAGCACGCTCACTGAGCTTCGTCCGCGAAGGGCCCCGCACCACGGTGCGGGGCCCTTCGGCGTTCCCGGGCCCTGCAGATCACCGAACCGTGACCTGCCGTCGTGCAACAGGGCGGGTGCGCGCCGCGTCCTGTCTGTGGACCGCCGGGGTGCGAGGATGGCCGGTGGGGAGAGCACGAGGGGGCGTCCGCGTCCCGGGGGAGACACGGTGATCAACAACTTCAGGTCGTCGATGCGTCGACGCACACTGGTCGCGGCGCTCTTGACGGCGGCGGCCGCCCCGGCCGTGGCCGGCTGCCAGTCGAAGTCCGGAGCCGAGGGGACGACGCCGGCGAGCACGCCGGACGCCGCACCGGCCCGGATCACCGTGAGCCCGGCGAACGCCGCGCTCGACGTGCGTCCCGACGCGCCGGTGACCGTGACGGTCACCGACGGCGAGCTCACCGAGGTCACGGTCACCGCCGCCGACGGCACCACCGTGCCGGGCACCCTCGACGAGCCCAGCGGGACGTGGACCTCCTCGGCCGGCCTCACCGTCGGGACGGCCTACTCCGTGCACGCCGTGGCCACCGACCGCTCGGGACGGCCCACGACCCAGGACTCCACCCTGACGACGCTCACGCCCACGCAGACGGCGTTCCCCGCGGTCGCCCCGCTGTCGGGCAAGGAGGTCGGCGTGGGCATGCCGATCATCGTCACCTTCGACGCGCCCATCGCCGACGACCGTCGCAGCGCCGTCGAGCAGAACCTCACGGTCACCGCCTCGCCGCAGGCCGTCGAGGGCTCCTGGAACTGGCGCTCTGACACCAAGGTGGAGTTCCGGCCCGCCGACTACTGGCCGGCCCGTTCCGCGGTCCACCTCGACATCGACCTGGGGGGGATCGAGGTCTCCCCGGGCGTGTGGGGCACCACCCGCGACATCGACTTCACCATCGGCTCCGCCATGGTCAGCACCGTCGACATCGCCGCCCACACCCTGACCGTCACGCGGGACGGGGAGGTCCTCAGGACGATCCCGGTCACCCTCGGCCAGTCCGGCAGCGGTGGGAAGTTCGTCACGCGCAGCGGGACGAAGGTCATCATGAGCCTGGAGGAGTCGCGGGAGATGAACTCCGAGACGACCGGCATCGGCCAGGACGACCCCGACTACTACAACGTCGACGTGAAGTACGCGCTGCGCATCACCAACTCCGGGGAGTTCCTGCACGCCGCACCGTGGTCGGTGTCGTCCCAGGGGAGGGCGAACGTCAGCCACGGGTGCACCGGCATGAGCACCGAGGACGCCAAGTGGATGTACGACCACTCCAAGGTCGGTGACGTCGTCGTCTACACCGGCAGCGACCGCGGCATCGAACCCGGCAACGGCTTCAACGTGTGGAACGAGACGTACGAGCAGTGGCAGCAGGGCTCGGCGTTGCGGGCTTGAACCGGCCGGGTCGGGCCAGGTCGGTGCGCCGGTTCTGGCGCGTCGCCTTGGCGGTCGCCACCGTCGTGGCCGTCGCGGTGCTCGTCCGGCGGCTCGAAGCCGCGGACCTGGGGGAGCGGTTGCGGTCGGCGGACCCGGCCTGGCTGGGGGCGGCGGCGGTCTGCGCCCTCGTCCCGCTGCTCGGCAACGTCGCCTCGATGACCGCGCTGTCACCCGTGCGGCTCCCCGTGGTGCAGACCACCCTGGTGTGGCTGGCGACGTCCTTCGTCAACCTGGTGACGCCCTCCAGCACCGGCGGGGTGGCGCTCACCGTCCGCTACCTGCAGCAGCGGGGTCTGCCCCTGGCCGTGGCCGCCACGACGATCGGCATCGTCCAGTCGACCTCGTTCGTCGTGACGGCGGTGCTGATCCTCGGCTGCCTCGTGGCGGCCGGGCGCGACCCGGACACCGCCGTCCCGCTGCCCTGGCCCGTCCTGGGCGGTGCCGTCGTGGTGGTGGGCGTGCTCGTGCTCGTCGCGCGCCGGTGGCAGCGGGCACGGGCCGTCGTCACCGCCAAGGTCGTCGAGCCCGTCCGGGCCGAGTGGCCGGCGTTGCGGCGCGCCTTGACCCACCCGGGGCGGCTCCTGGTGGCGCTGCTGGGCCACCTGGCGGTGCCGCTGGGGTTCGCGGCCACCCTGGCCTGCTGCGCGCGGGCCGTGGGCGGGGAACCGTCCGTGGCGCTGCTCGTGCTGGTCGTCGTGGGAAGTTCAGCCGTCACCGCGGCCGTCCCGGTCCCGGGAGGCATCGGTGCCTCCGAGGCGGCGCTGGCGGCCGGGCTGGTGGCGACGGGCGTGCCCGCCGAGGCGGCGCTCTCCGCCGCCCTCCTGCACCGCGCGCTGACCTTCTGGTTGCGGGTCCCGCCCGCCTGGCTCGCGCTGCTGTGGCTGCGCCGGCGCCGGGCGGTCTGACCCCCCGGCCGGGTCGGTGGACCGCCGCGCGCCCGGGCGACGAGCGGGCGTGCGGCGGTCCGAGGACGGCCGGGTCAGGCCGTGAAGCTGGAGATGTCCCCGACGTAGCGGGTGTGGTCGGCCGGGATCGGCTCGACGGCGGCCAGCGCGACCTCGGCGGCGAACTCCGCGACGTCGTACAGCTTGCCCGCGGCCTCCTTGCGGGTCGCCAGGGCGCCGGGGTTCGAGCGCTCCAGCAGGGTGGCCGTGATCGTGCCCTCGATCATGTCACCGGAGACGACGACGAACTCGACCCCCGCGGCCTCGATCGTCGGGATGAGGGCGCGCAGCGCGTCCTCCCCGGCCCGCTTGCTGCGCGCGACGGGCTCGTACTCCGGCATCGTCTCGACGGTGTTGATGAAGTGCGCCTGGTGGCTCGTCACGAAGACGATGCGGGAGCCGGGCGCCATGAGGGGGAGAGCGGTCTCCAGCGCGTTGACCTGCGCGTCCCGGTTGAGCTGCATGGCGTAGTCCTCCGCCATGCCCTGCTCCATGCCCCCGGAGGCGTTGAGGAACAGCAGGTCCAGCCCGCCGAGCTCCTCCCGCACCCGGTCGAACATCGCGGTGACCGACCCGGCGTCGGTGAGGTCGGCGCCGACGGCGATCGCCTGCGCATCGGCCTCGGTGAGGGAGGCGACGAGCTTCTCGGCGCGCGGCGCCTTGCTCCGGTAGTTGATCACGACGGACGCGCCGGCCTCGGCGACGTAGGTCGCGGTCTGGGCGCCGATGCCCCGCGAGGAACCGGTGACGAGGGCGCGCTTGCCGGAGAGGCTGCCAGGGGCGAGGGGATTGGTCACGGGGTGGGAGCCTAACTGCTCGAAGGGGTGGGTCCTCCACTACAGAGGGGCCCCGAGCCGGTGGCTGGGGCCCCTTCTGTCGTGAGCTGATCAGCCGTGCGTCGTCTGGGACGTCGTGATGGCCGGGTTGCTCGCACGGTCGATCTCGTCGACGTGGCCGCCGCCGATCTCACCGTGGTGGTCGTGGTGCGAGGCGGCCAGTTCGGCCGGCGTCACCGGTTCGACGCGGTCCTCGAAGTAGAACTTGGAGAGGCGACGCTGGATCTTGCCGAACAGGGTGTTCGGGTTACCGGCGTCGACGCGGTCCTCGATCTCCATCGGGCGCAGGACGTCGTGCTGGACGAGGGTCCAGCGCTCCAGGTCCGTCAGGGGGGCGTGGACCTCGATGAACTCACCGTGCGGCAGGCGCACGATGCGGCCGGTCTCGCGGCCGTGCAGGGCCTTCTCCCGGTCCTTACGCTGCAGCCCGAGGCAGATGCGCTTGGTCACGACGAACGCCAGGGCCGGCAGCGCGAACACGAGGACGCGCAGGGTCCGGGTGATGTCGTTGATCGACAGCTGCATCATGTGGGCGACGATGTCGTTGCCGCCGGAGATCCACAGCAGGACGTAGAACGTGAGCGCCATGACGCCCAGGGCCGTGCGGGTCGGCTGGTTGCGCGGCCGGTCCAGCAGGTGGTGCTCACGACGGTCGCCCGTCGCGGCCTGCTCGATCCAGGGGTAGAGGACCATCACGCCCATCGTGAACAGGATCACCACCGTGGTGGGGATGAAGATGTTCATCGAGAAGGTGAAGCCCCACAGCGTGAACTCGAACCAGCCCGGCATGAGCCGGACCGCGCCGTCGAGCCAGCCCATGTACCAGTCCGGCTGCGAACCGGCGGTCACGGGGGAGGGGTCGTACGCGCCGTAGGCCCAGATCGCGTTGATCTGCACCAGCGCCCCCAGGGCGGCGATGACGCCGAAGACGATGAAGAAGAACCCGCCGGCCTTCGCCATGTACACCGGGAACAGCGGGAAGCCGACGACGTTGTCCTCGGTCCGGCCGGGACCGGGGTACTGGGTGTGCTTGTGCACGACGACCAGCATGAGGTGGACGGCGATGAGCGCCAGCAGGACGGCGGGCAGCAGCAGGATGTGGATGGTGAAGAACCGCGGGATGAAGTCGGTCCCGGGGAACTCACCACCGAACAGGAAGAAGCTGATGTAGCTGCCGACCACGGGCACCGCGAGGATGATCGCCTGGGCGATGCGGATGCCGGTGCCGGAGAGCAGGTCGTCCGGCAGCGAGTAGCCGGTGAAGCCCTCGAAGACCGCGAGGATCGCCAGCAGCGCACCGATGACCCAGTTGATCTCGCGCGGCTTGCGGAAGGCGCCGGTGAAGAACACGCGGGCCATGTGCACGATCGTCGCCGCGACGAAGACCAGGGCCGCCCAGTGGTGGATCTGCCGCATGAGCAGACCACCGCGGACGTCGAACGACAGCCGCAGCGAGGACTCGTACGCCTCGGAGACGTGCTGGCCGTACAACGGGATGTACTGGCCGTAGTAGGTCGTCTCGGCCGCGCTCGGTTCGTAGAAGAACGTGAGGAACGTGCCGGTGAGCAGCAGGATCACGAAGCTGTACAGCGTGATCTCGCCCAGCATGAACGACCAGTGGTCGGGGAAGATCTTGCGGGCGAAGCCGTTGACGACCTTGCTCGCGCCGACGGTGTCGTCGGCGAAGTTGGCGACGCCGCCGGCCGCCTTGTCGATGGTGCTCATCCGCGCTCCCAGAAGCTCGGGCCCACGGCTTCGTGGAAGCCGCTCGTCGCCACCAGGTACCCCTCGTCGTCAACCGCGATGGGCAGCTGGGGGAGAGGACGCTTGGCGGGGCCGAAGATCACCTTGCAGTCCTGCGTCAGGTCGAAGGTCGACTGGTGGCAGGGGCACAGCAGGTGGTGGGTCTGCTGTTCGTACAGGGCCACGGGGCAGCCCATGTGGGTGCAGATCTTGGAGTAGGCGACGGTGCCGTCGACCCCCCACTCGTTCTGCTTCTCGGTGAGCAGGCCCGCGTCCAGCCGCATGATCAGGACGGCCGACTTGGCCTTCTCGTTGAGCGGGTGGTCGACCTCCTCGATGCCCTCGGGCAGGACGTGGACGACCGAGCCCAGCGTCACGTCGGCGGCACGGATGCGCCCGCCCTCGGGGTCCTTGACCAGGTAGGTGCCTTCCTCCCACATCGTGACGGAGAGGTCGTCGCCCGGCAGCGGACCGGTGTCGCGGAAGAAGAAGACCGCGGGGATCGGGAACAGGGCCAGCGCGCCGATGAGCGTGTTGCGGATCAGCGGGCGGCGGCCCAGGCCGGCCTCCGCCGCACCCTCCTTGAGGATGGCGACGGCTTCCTCGCGCTCGGCGGTCGTGCCGCGCTGACGGTGACGCATGTCGATGCGCTCGTCGTCGGGCATGAGCGTCTTGGCCCAGTGCACCGCGCCGATCCCGAGGGCGAACAGCGACACGAACATCGACAGGCCGATGGCCTTGGTCGACAGGCTGACCTGCTCGAAGCTGCCGTCGTACTTGATCGCGACGATCGAGACGATGATCCCGATGGAGCCGAGGATCGACAGCAGCAGGAAGAAGGCGACCTGCCGCTCGGCGCGCCTGGCGGCCCGGGGGTCGGTGTCGCCCATGCGGTGCTGGTGCGGCGGCAGACCCGGGTTCTCGAAGCGGTCGGGAACGCCGCCCCCGGGCTTCGCCAGGGTGGTCCCCGGCTGCCCGTGCGCCTCGTCGGCGCGTTCGATGTCGCTCATGCTCCCTGCCCGTCCGGTTCCTTCGCGTTGTAGCCAGTGGTGGTGCTCATCAGGAGGACTTCATCCCCAGCCAGACCGAGACGCCGATCAGCGCGCCGATGCCCGCGATCCAGGCGACCAGGCCCTCGGAGACGGGGCCCAGGGAGCCCAGCGTCAGCCCGCCCGGGTCGACGCGGGTGTTCTCCCCGCCGCGGTCGGTCAGCCAGGCGATGATGGCCGTCTTGTCCTCGGGGCTGATGTTGTTGTCGTTGAAGACCGGCATCGACTGCGGGCCGGTCTGCATGGCCTCGTAGATGTGCTTGGCCGAGGTGTTCGTCAGGTCGGGGGCGTACTTGCCGGCGGTCAGCGCCCCGCCCTTGCCCTGCGAGTTGTGGCACATGGCGCAGTTGGTGCGGAAGATCGCCGCGCCGCGGGCGACCTGCTCGTCGGTGACGTCGTCGGTGGCGAGCTGCTCCGCGGTCGGGATGGCCGGGCCCGGGGCGAGGGAGGCGATGTACGCCGCCATCTGGTCGATCTGCTCCTGGGTGAAGCGGACCTTGTCGACCTCGGGGGCCTGCGCGCCCGACTGGGACAGCGGCATGCGGCCCGTGCCGACCTGGAAGTCGACGGCAGCGGCGCCCACGCCGATGAGCGAGGGGCCGGCGTTCTTCCCCTCGATCACGGGGGCGCCCTCGGCGTTGACGCCGTGGCAGGTGGCGCAGTTGGCCAGGAAGAGCTTCTTGCCCGCCTCGATGTCGTCGGCGGACGCGGTCGCGGTGGTGGCCTGCGCCTCGCGGGGAGCCAGGGCCGCGTAGAGGCCGCCGACGAGGAGGAGCGCCAACGCGATCAGCACGACGACGGCCATGGGGTGGCGCCGCCGGGCGCTGAGTGCGGTGAGGGTCCTGGTCACGGTGCTGGTGCTCGCTTCCTACGGGGCGTACGGGCTCTGCTGGTGCCCGGGACGGATCGGGCGGGCGTTCGTTACTTGAGGATGTAGATGACCGTGAACAGGCCGATCCACACCACGTCGACGAAGTGCCAGTAGTACGAGACGACGATGGCGCTGGTCGCCTCCTGGTGACCGAAGCGCTTGGAGGCGTACGACCGGCCGATGACCAGGAGGAACGCGACCAGACCGCCGAAGACGTGGATGCCGTGGAAGCCGGTGGCGAGGATGAAGACCGAGCCGTAGGCGTTCGTGGCGATCGTCAGGCCCTCGTGCGCCAGCTCGGCGTACTCGAAGACCTGACCGGCGACGAAGAGGCCGCCGAAGATGTAGGTGAGGATGAACCACTCCTGCATGCCCCACTTGGAGAACTGCAGGAGGCCGCCGGTGCGGCGCGGCTGGAAGCGCTCGGCGGCGAAGACGCCGAACTGGCACCAGAACGACGAGATCACGAGGATCGTCGTGTTGACGCTCGAGAACGGCACGTTCAGCAGCTCGGGGCCGGACTCCCACAAGGCCGGGGCGACGGACCTGATCGTGAAGTACATGGCGAAGAGCCCGGCGAAGAACATGAGTTCGCTGGACAGCCACACGATCACGCCGACCGAGACCATGTTGGGCCGGTTCACCGACCCGTGCGCCGGACTCGGGGTACTGCTCTGGACAGCCTGTGCACTCGCCACGTCGCCAATCATGCCCCACCCCTGCCGGGGTCCGCTGCCCGGCCCACCGACAACGTGTCGTAGATCTCCGTTCCGCCGTCCGGGGGAGGTTCCCGCACGGGTGTGCAGACCCCGTGTCGAGGGCGCGGAGCTGCGCAGGACGTGCGTGCGGGAGTCCGCGGTGAGGGTCGCCTCACCCGGTGAGGTCACGGATCGATCACGATTCGTCCGCGCCCTCCCGGGCGCGCGTCACGGCCCGTCCCGGGGGATCAGTAGGGTCGGGGCGCTGCGGCCGCCGCAGGTCCACCGACGCAGGGAGCCGACGACGCCATGACCACCGCCGCACCCACCTGGGCCGGGCTGCTGACCGAGCTGGTGGCCGGCCGCGACCTCACCGCCGACCAGGCCGGCTGGGCCATGGACCAGGTCATGCGCGGGGAGGCCAGCGACGTCCAGCTCGCCGGGTTCCTCGTCGCGCTGCGCGCCAAGGGCGAGACGAGCGCCGAGCTGGCCGGGCTGGCCGAGGCGATGCTCGCCCACGCCGTCCCGCTCACCGTGCCCGGTCCCCTCGTGGACCTCGTAGGCACCGGCGGCGACCGCGCCCACACCGTCAACATCTCCACGATGGGCTCGCTCGTCCTCGCCGGCACCGGCCGCCGCGTCGTCAAGCACGGCAACCGCGCCGCGACCTCCTCCTCCGGGTCCGCCGACGTCCTCGAGGCGCTCGGGGTGCGGCTCGACCTGCCGCCGCGGCGCGTGGGGGAGCTGGCCGTCGAGGTCGGCATCACCTTCTGCTTCGCCCAGGTCTTCCACCCCGCCATGCGCTACGCGGCCGGCGCCCGCGGTGGCCTGGGCATCCCCACGGCGTTCAACGTCCTCGGGCCCCTGACCAACCCCGCCCGGGCCGGGGCCGCGGCCATCGGCGTGGCCGACCGGCGGATCGCCCCGCTCGTCGCCGAGGTCCTGGCCGCGCGCGGGACGCAGGCGCTGGTCTTCCGCGGCGAGGGCGGGCTCGACGAGATCACCACGACCGAGGCGTCGCTGGTGTGGGTCGTCGACGCCGGGGCGGTCGTCCCGCTGCGGCTCGACCCCGTCGCCGACCTCGGGATGGCCCCGGCGACCCTGGCCGACCTGCGCGGCGCCGACGCCCGGTTCAACGCCCGCGTCGTGCGCGACCTGCTGGCCGGGGCGACCGGCCCGGTCCGCGACGCGGTCGTCCTGAACGCCGCCGCCGCCCTCGTGGCCAGCGGCGTGCGCGCCGAGGGCGCCGGCGACGTCGCCGCGTCCCTCGTGGAGCACCTGCGCGAAGGGGTGCGCCTGGCCACCGAGTCCCTGGACTCCGGGGCCGCGGCGGACGTCCTCGACCGGTGGGTGCGGGCCTCGCGCTGAGGCGCTCAGTCGAAGCCGAGGGCGAAGGCGGACTCCAGGTCGTGCCGGGAGTAGGCGCGGAAGGCGATGTTCGTCGTCGTCGACACCACGCCCTCGACCCGGCTGATGCCCCCGGCGATGACGTCGGCGAGGTGGTCGTGCTCGCGCACGCGCACCATGACGACCAGGTCGACGTCCCCGGTCACCGAGTAGACCTCGCTGACGCCGTCGAGCTCGGCCAGGGTCTGGGCGACCTCGGGGATGCGCCGGCCGTCGCAGGCCACGTTGACGATGGCGGTGATCACGCCGGTGAGGTTACCGGTGCCGCCGTCAGGCGGCTCCTCGCCCAGCCCGCCCCCCGCACCGGGCAGGCCCACGGCGCGACGTCGGGGTCCTGCACGGAGACCAGCCGGACGCCGGGCTGCTCCAGCCACCCCAGCAGGACGTCGGTCTCCTCCACCAGCAGCCCGGGGCGCCCCGGGCCCGGCGCCGGGACCACCTCGCCGGTGGCCCGCAGCGCCTCGATGTGCGGGAGGGGGTCGGCGCCGCGCGGCGTCAGGCAGGTCCCGGCGAGCCGGCCGTACCGGATCAGCACGACCTCCCAGCCGCCCGTGGGCCACCCCGGGGTCGGGGCACCGCGCCGGGCGGCGACGATCTCGGGGCTGCGCGCCAGCGGGTCCCGCCGCTGGGCCCGGTCGGCCGCCGTGAGGAACGCCTCCAGCCGGTCGCGCGCCGAGGCGGCCTCCTCGTAGCGCTGCTGCTCGGCGAGCGCCCGCAGCCGCTCCCGGCCGCGCTCCAGCGCGAGCGCGGCGTCGGCGCGCAACGAGCGCCGCACCGCCTCGACGACCTCGCCGTAGGACGCGGCGTCCTGCCCCCCGCGCTCCGCCCCCAGGCAGGGGGCGCCGCAGCGCCCGATCTCGGCCAGCACGCAGGCCCCCTGGCCGTCGGCCCGGGGCGCCTTGGGGATCTTGCGCGTGCACTGCCGCAGCGGGTGCACCTCGTGCAGGGCGGCCACCGCGAGCTCGGCCGTGGCCGCGGACCGGAACGGCCCCAGGTACTCCGCACCGTCGCGCGCGTCGTCGCGGACCTGCTTGACGAGCGAGAGCCGGGGCCAGTGCTCGGCCGTCAGCTTCACCCAGGTGACCTTCTCCGGCTGCTTGGACCGGCGGTTGTAGGGCGGGGAGTGCTCGGCGATGAGCCGCAGCTCCCGCACCCGCGCCTCCAGCGGCGTCTCGCACACGACGGGGACGACGGTCGTCGCCGCCCGCACCATCTCGGTCATCCGCGCCCGGGTCTCCGAGGCGGTGAAGTACGACCGGACGCGGCGCTGGACGTCGACGGACGTGCCCACGTACAGGACCCGGCCCGACCCGTCGCGGAACTGGTAGACGCCCGGTGCCGACGGCAGCCCCACCGCCAGGTGCTTCTTCGCCCGCCGCGCGGGGCTCACCGTCGTCGCGGTGAAGGCGCGCAGGTCCTCGTAGGTGTGGACCCCGCGGCTGCCGACCCGGCCCAGCAGCGCGTGCAGGACGTCGACCGTGGCCCGGGCGTCGTGCAGGGCCCGGTGGTCCGGGGTCGTCGACGTCCCGAAGAGCCGCGCGAGCGTCCCCAGCTTCCGGTTCGGCGCCTCGTCGCGGTCGACGAGCTGACGGGCCAGGGCGACCGTGTCGACCACCCGGGGCCCGGGCCACGGACGGCCCGTCAGCTCGCAGGCGGCCTTGAGGAAGGAGACGTCGTACGGCGCGTTGTGCGCCACCAGCACCGCGCCCCGGTCGAACCCCGCGAACTCCAGGAAGCTCGGCAGCACCTCGCGGGTGCTGGGCGAGGAGGCGACCATCCCGTTGGTGATGCCGGTCAGCACCTGCACGAACGCGGGGATCGGGGAGGCCGGGCGCACCAGCGTCTGGAACTCGCCCAGCACCTGCCCGCCGCGCACCTTCACCGCGCCGATCTCGGTGATCCCCGCCCCGGACGGCGGCCCGCCCGTCGTCTCCAGGTCCAGCACGACGAACGTGCAGTCCGCCAGGGGCTGCCCCAGCTCCTCGAAGCTGATCTGGACGCTCGTGGGACCGGCGGGCACAGCAGGACGGTAGGCGAGCGGTCCGACACGACCCCGCAGCGACACGGCGGCGACCCGGAGGCGACCCGGCGGCCGCCGTCCGGCGACGGTCCTCGAACGCCTGTTCGGGGTCGTGTCGGAGGTGGCTGCTCGAATGCGCAGCACCGGTCGCCAGGGCCGGTCCTGACGAGCTGGAGGTCCCGATGCCCGACGACTCGGCGAGCCGCGACTCGGTGCTCATCGACTGCGACCGCTGCACGGCCCGCCCGCTGGCCTGCTCCGAGTGCGTCGTCTCCGTCCTGCTGGGGATGCCCGGCCCGGCGGTGCTGGAGGCCGAGGAGGTCGGGGCGGTGGAGGTGCTGGCCGCCTCCGGCCTGGTGCCGCCGCTGCGCCTGCGGACCGACCGCCGGGCGGGATGATGTCGCCGTGCCCGCCGGACCGCCGATCCCGCGACGGTCCCTGCTGCTCGCGCCCCTGCTGCCCGCCGGGTGCTCGGCGCCGGGACCGGACGCCCGCGGCCTGCTGGCCGACCGGGGCCGGGCGCTGCTCGAGCGCGACCTGCCCGCCGCCGCCCGCGGCTACGCCGCCGACGACCGGCCGGCGCTGAGGCGCCACGACGCGCGGGCGCTCGCGGCCGGTCTGGTGGAGTGGTCGGTCGAGGACGTCCGGGTCGCCGGCCGGGACGTCACCGGGCTGCTGCGCGTGCGCGTCGAGGGCGAGGGGCGCGCCGTCGCCGGGGCCTTCCGCGCCGGCTGGGACGGCGAGCTGCACCTGGCCCCGGGCGCCCCGCAGCCCTGGGACCTCGGGGACGTCACCGCCGAGCGCGTCGCGGGGGGCGTCGTCCTGCACGTCGGCCGCACCGGCGACGTGGGGCGCCAGGTCGCGGCCGACCTCCCCGCGGCCACCGCGCGGGTCGACGCGGTGTGGGGCCCGGGCTGGCCGCGCGGGACGGCCGTCGTGGTCGTCCCCACCGCCGCGGACGTCACCCGGCTGGCCGGGGCCGGCGACGGCCTGGACGCCGTGGCCGTCGGCCTGGACGCCGCGCTGCCCGACGGGGCCCCGGCCGGGGTGCGCGTCGTGCTGTCCACCGAGCGCTTCGCCGCGCTCACCGGGCAGGGGCGGACCCTCACCCTCACCCACGAGCTCGTCCACGTCGCCACCCGCGCGACGCCCCGCCCGGCCGGGGCGGTGGTGCCGCGGTGGCTGATCGAGGGGTACGCCGACCACGTGGCGCGGCTGGGCACCGACGTGCCCGCCCCCGCCCTCGCCGCGGCGCTGCTGCGGGCCCCGGGCCCGCCCCGGGTCCCCGCGGACGCGGACTTCACCGACCCCGCGCGGGCGCAGGTGGCGTACGCCGCGGCGTGGACCCTCGTGACGTCCGCGGCGCGCGCCGGCGGCACCGGCACGGTGACCGCCCTCGTGCGGGCCGTCTGGACGGGCACCCCGGTCGCCGACGCCTGCCCGGCCGTCCTGGGCCGGTCCTTGCGGGACGTCGTCGCCACCTGGCGCGCGGACGTCGCGGCCGACCTGGTGGGGTGGGGGCCGTGAGCACGCTCGTCGTCACCAACGACTTCCCGCCCCGCACCGGTGGCATCGAGTCCTTCGTCCACGCCGTCGTCCGGCGGCTCCCGCAGGCCGGCGGCGACCGGGTCGTCGTGCACACCGCCCGCCAGCGCGGTGACGGGGCCACCGACGCCGCGCTCGCCGCCGCGGGCATCACGGTGGTGCGCGACCCGTCGCCGCTGATGGTCCCCACCCCCGCCATCACCCGGCGCGTGCAGCGCACGGCCCGCGAGCACGGTGCCGACCGGGTCTGGTTCGGGGCCGCAGCCCCCCTGGGCCTGATGGCCGGAGCCCTGCGCGCGGCCGGGGTCGGGCGCACCGTCGCCACGACCCACGGCCACGAGGTCTGGTGGTCCACCCTGCCGGGGTCGCGCACGGCGCTGCGGCGCATCGGGGAGCGCAACGACACCGTCACCTACCTCGGGGAGTGGTGCCGGTCCCGGATCGAGCGTCCGCTGAGCGCGCCGGCCCGGGCGCGGATGCGCCGCCTCACCCCCGGCGTCGACGTCGAGGTGTTCCGCCCGGACCCCGACGCCCGCGAGCGGGTCCGGGACCGGTACGGCCTGGGGGAGCGCCCCGTCGTGGTCTGCGTCTCGCGGGTCGTGGCCCGCAAGGGGCAGGACGTCCTCGTCGCGGCGCTCCCCGCGATCCGGCGCGCGGTCCCCGGCGCGGCGCTGCTCGTCGTGGGCGACGGCCCGCACCGCGCCGCCGTCGAGCGCCTCGCTGCGCGGCACGG
Source organism: Kineococcus rugosus (assembly GCF_050871975.1). Lineage (NCBI taxonomy): Bacteria > Bacillati > Actinomycetota > Actinomycetes > Kineosporiales > Kineosporiaceae > Kineococcus > Kineococcus rugosus. The sequence continues at coordinate 87,338 of NZ_JBJLSJ010000004.1, forward strand.
GGTCCGCGAGCACGTCGTGCTGACCGGGGCGGTGCCCTGGGAGGAGGTCCCCGGCCTCTACGCCGCGGGCGACGTCTTCTGCATGCCCACCCGCACCCGCCTGGGCGGGCTCGAGCCGGAGGCCCTGGGCATCTGCTACCTGGAGGCCGCGGCCTGCGGCCTGCCGGTCGTCGCGGGCGACTCCGGCGGGGCCCCGGACGCCGTGCTGGACGGGGTCAACGGCGTCGTCGTCGACGGCCGCGACGTCGAGCGGGTCGCCCGCGAGGTCGCCGGGCTGCTGCGGGACCGGGAACGGGCGCGGGCGTACGGGGCGGCCGGGCGCGAGTGGGTCAGCCGCCGCTGGGGGTGGGCGGAGCAGACGCGCCGGCTGGCGGAGCTGCTGGCCGGGCGCGACGTTCCGGACGACCCCGCGGCGGGACCGGGCCGCTGAGGGCGCCCGCCGAGGCCGCCACGGCCAGCAGCAGCAGCGCCCCCACCAGCCAGAACTGGTTGTAGAACGCCTGCTTGTTCACCAGGTTCGCCACCAGGAGCACCGCCGCGCACCACGTCAGCAGGCCCGCGAGCCCCACCGGCCGGCGGTGCAGCGTCACGACCGCCGCGGCCAGCACCCCCAGGACGGCCAGACCCACCAGCGGCAGCGGCAGGCGCACGCCGGTCTCGTTCAGCACCAGCGTGTACAGCGTGTCGGCGAACCGCAGCGGCTCCAGCCGCAGCATCGTCAGGACCGTGTCGTGCCAGAACGCCCCGAACCCGGTGACGACCCACGGCGCCACCAGCAGCCCGGCCCCGCCGGCCGCGACGACCGACCGCCGCCACCCGAACCGCGGCCAGGCCGCCAGCAGCGGCAGCAGGGCCACGACGTGCTGCTTGCCGGCCAGCGCCACCGCCAGCGGCACCACCGACCACCAGGCCCGGTCCGTCCGCAGCAGCCACGCCCAGACCGCGAGCCCGACGAGGACCGTCGGCTCGGTCCAGGCCTGCTCGACCAGCGTGCTCGACCCCGGCGCCAGCAGCAGCAGGGCGGCCGCCGCCACGCCCCCGCGCCGCCAGCGGCCCACCGCGGCCACGGCCAGCGCGCTCACCAGCACCAGCGCCAGCATCGCCCACCGCACGTCCCCGGCCAGCCAGCGGCCCGGCGCGGCCAGCACCGCCGTCCACGGCAGGTAGGCGAACGCGTCGGAGATGCCGGGCGAGCCCACCCACTGCCGGCCGTAGAAGGACTCCCCGCGCCCCAGCGCGTCGGACGCCTGCTGCAGGATCACCCACACGTCGATGCGGGGTGCGGGGTCGCCGACGACCACGAGCGCGCCGACGGTGACGGCACCGGCCGCGGCCACCCCCAGGGCCAGCAGCCGGGAGGCGCCCCGGCCCGGCAGCAGCAGCCCCGCCACCGCGAAGCACGCGACGCCCAGGACGAGCTGCACCACCGACAGGGTCGCCGCGGTCACGTACGAGAACGGCGTGAGCCCCAGGTGGACGAGCCCGACGACCGCGAACACCGCCGAGGGGACCCACCCGCCGGAGCGGGGGGCGGGGGTGTCGCGGTCGTCGCGGGCCGTCCGGGCCAGCGCGACCACGACGGCCGCCACGACGACGTACCCGGCGACGATCCACCACCGGTAGCGGACCACGCTGTGCGTGGCCAGGGCCAGCAGCGCCGTCCACGCCGCGAGGGCGCAGGTGTCGCGGCGGCTCACCGGCGGACCCGTCCGAGGCGCCTCACGAGCTGTAGATCGCCTCCACCTCAGCGGCGAGGTCGTGCAGCACCTCGAAGCGCTTCACCTTCTGCGACGGCGTCAGGTAGCCGTTCTCGACGGTGAAGTCGTGCTCCAGCACGCGGAACCGGCGGATCGACTCCGCCCGGCTGACCGACTCGTTGGCCTTGTCGATCGCCGACTGCACCGCGGCCAGCACGTCGGCGTCGGTGCGCGCGCGGGTCAGGTCCAGGCCGTGCTTGCCGTGGTTGGCGCCCCAGGAGGGCAGCGCCTCCTCGTCGAGGGTCACGAGGCAGCCGACAAAGTGCCGGCCGTCGCCCACGACGACGGCCTGGGAGATCAGCGGGTGCGCCCGCAGCCGGTCCTCCAGCGCCGCCGGCACGACGTTCTTGCCGTTGGCGGTGACGATGATCTCCTTCTTGCGCCCGGTGATCGTCAGCAGGCCCGCGTCGTCGATGGACCCGAGGTCACCGGTCCGGAACCACCCGTCGGTGAACGCCTTGGCGGTCTCCTCGGGCCGTCCGCGGTACTCGGAGAAGACCCCCACCCCGCGGGCCAGCACCTCCCCGTCCTCGGCGATCCGCAGGTCGGTGCCGGGCAGCGGCGGGCCGACCGTGCCGATCTTGATCCGGGACGGGCGGTTGACCGCCAGCGGGGCGGTCGTCTCGGTCAGCCCGTACCCCTCCAGGACGACCAGCCCGGCCCCGCGGAAGAAGTGCGCCAGGTGCTCACCCATGGGGGCGCCGCCGGAGACGGCGTACTCGACGCGGCCGCCCAGCAGCGCCCGCAGCTTGGAGTAGACGAGGCGGTCGAACAGCAGGTGCCGCAGCCGCAGCGCCGGGGAGGGCCCGCCGGTGTCCTGCGCGCGCGACCACGCGTCGGCGGTCGCGGCGGCCTGCTCGAAGATGCGCGCCTTGAGCTTGCCGCCCGCCGCCGCCTTCTGCTCGGCGCCGTTGTAGACCTTCTGGAACACCCGCGGCACGGCGAGGATGAACGTCGGCCGGAACCCGGCGAGGTCGGTCAGCAGGTCCTTGGCGTCGGCGGTGTGCCCCACCCGGATGCGGCAGACCAGGCACAGCGCCTGGATGTAGCGGGCGAAGACGTGGGCCAGCGGGATGAACAGCAGCGTCGCGGCGTCGGGGCGGCGCAGGACCTCGGGGATGGCGGCCTCGGCGTTGCGGGACAGGTCGAGGAAGTTGCCGTGGGTCAGCAGGCAGCCCTTGGGGCGGCCGGTGGTCCCGGAGGTGTAGATGATCGTCATCGCGTCGCCCGGGCCGGCGACGGACCGCGCCCGGTCGACGTCGGCGTCGGGGACCTCGCGCCCGGCGGCGCGCAGCTCGCCCAGGGCCCCGGCCTCCAGCGTCCAGACGTCGCGCAGGGCGGGCAGCCGGTCCCGCACGGCGGCGATCCGGGCGGCGTTCTCGCCCGTCTCCACGAAGCAGGCCACCGCCCCGGCGTCGGACAGGATCCACTCGATCTGCTCGGGGGCGCTGGTCTCGTAGACCGGGACGGTGACCGCCCCGGCGAACCAGCCGGCGACGTCCACGACCGTCCACTCGTAGCTGGTCCGGCCCATCACCCCGATGCGGTCGCCGGGGGAGACCCCCGCCGCCAGCAGCCCCTTGGCCACCGACGTCACGTCGGCGAGGAACTCGGTCGCGGTGACGTCGCGCCAGCTGCCGTCCGCGGTCTTGCGGCTGGCGCTGACGTGCCCCGGGTCCTGCTGCGCGGTCTCGACCACGCAGTCGGTCATGTTCCCGGACGTGGCGGGCGGGACGAGCGGGGGCTCGCTGCTGCTCGGCACGGTGGTTCCTCCTGTTTCGCTCTCGCTGCCCCGCGAGGTCGCGATCGTTCCGGCGCCGCCGAGGCCAGCGGGTGCGGACGACCCTACCTGCGCGGACGCGTCGCACCGTTGCGGCGCAGCAGTCGCACTCGACGGCCTCAACGCGCGGACCTCAAGGTGCGGTTCCCGGGCGCCGATGACCCCCCGGTGAGCCAGGACCAGCGTCACGAGCCGACGGTCTCGTTCCTCGACGAGCTGTTCCCCGGCGGCGCCGGGGACCTGCCGCTCGTCCCGCGCGGCAGCGCCCGGGACGCGACGACGACGTCGGCCGCCTTCGGGGGCGTCGACGTCGGCCCGCCGGTGAGCCGGCTGAGCCCGCCGGACCCTCTCCCCGAGCCGGCGCCCGAGCCGGCGCCCGGGCCGGGCCCCGGGTCCGCGGCGCTCGCGGCCCGCCCCCAGCGGTGCCCGTCCTGCGGCGCCCGGGCCCGCGCCGAGCAGGACTGGTGCTCGCTGTGCCACACCTCGCTGCTGCCCGCCCCCGCGGCGCCCGCGCCCGTCGGGCAGCGCACCCCCGCCCCCACCGACCGGGCGGACGAGGCTCCCGGCGAGGTCCCCGGACCCGCTGCCGCCCGGGTGGTCGAGGGCGAGGACGGGCAGCTCGCCCTTGACTTCGGCCCCGCCGCGACCACCGGTGCCCGGGCGGTCCTCGACGAGGACGAGGTCGAGCGGATGCTGGGCGCCCTGGCCCGCTCCGGCGGGGCCGGGCCGCGGGGCCTGGGCACCCGCAGGGCGAAGGTCCTGCTGGCCGCCGGCGGGGCGCTCGGCCTGAGCGCGCTGCTGCTGGGGGCGATGACCGTCCTGGGTGCGGTCGTCGGCTGATCCGGGCACGGCCGCGGCGCGGTGACCCGGTAACCTCGCCGGGGCTGCGCGCTCGCGCGGCCGCCCTGCGCTGCGGGGCACACGTCGCAGGGAGAACCGCACCGGCATGGTCGAGCAGAACCTCCTTCCCCCCGCCCTGCCGAACGCGGTGGGCGTCGACATCGGCGGCACCAAGATCGCGGCCGGGGTCGTCGACCAGCACGGTGAGATCCTCGCCCAGACCCGGCGCGAGACCCCCGCCTCGCACTCGTCGGCGATCGCCGACGCGGTGGCCGACGCGGTCGCCGAGCTGCGCCGCACCCACGCCTTCGGCCCCGTCGGCGTCGCCGCCGCCGGGTTCGTCGACGCGACCCGCCGCAACGTCGTCTTCGCCCCCAACCTGGCCTGGCGCGACGAGCCCCTCGCCGACCACCTCGAGGCCCGCGTCGAGGCCCGGGTCGTGGTGGAGAACGACGCCAACGCCGCCGCCTGGGCCGAGTACCGCTTCGGCGGCGGGCTGGACGAGCACGGCAACGCCGTCGACGACCTCGTCATGCTGACCCTGGGCACGGGGCTGGGCGGCGGCATCGTCACCGGCGGGGTGCTGCAGCGCGGCGCCAACGGCGCCGCCGCCGAGCTCGGGCACGTCCGGGCCGTCCCGGGGGGCCGGGCCTGCGGCTGCGGGAACTCCGGCTGCTGGGAGCAGTACGTGGCCGGGAACGCGCTGGTCCGCGACGCCCGGGACCTGCTGCGCTCGGGCGACGACGAGGGCAAGGTGCTGCTCGAGGCGGTCGGCGGCGACCCCGAGAACGTCACCGGCCCGGTCATCACCCGCCTCGCGCAGGCCGGCGACCCCGGCTGCGCCCGCCTCATCGCCGACGTCGGCCGCTGGCTGGGGGAGGCCGTGGCGAGCTTCGTGGCGATGCTCGACCCCGAGGTCGTCGTCATCGGCGGGGGCGTCTCCAGCGCCGGTGACCTGCTGCTGGGGCCGGCGCGGATCAGCCTGGCCGAGAACCTGTCCGGCCGCACGCACCGCAAGCCGCCGCCGCTGCGCACCGCCCGCAAGGGCAACGACGCCGGGATCATCGGCGCCGCCGACCTCGCCCGCCTCTGAGCCCCCACCCCCCGGAGCCCGCGATGGCCACCGCCCGCACCCCCCGCACGCCCGGTCCGCTGCGCCGCCGGCGCGCGCCCGACCCCCGGCGCGTCGCGCTCCAGCAGCGGCTGCGGCAGCAGACGCGGCGCGTCTTCATCGGTGACGGGCCGGCCGTGGGCGTCGACATCGGCGGCACGAAGGTCGCCGCCGGCGTCGTCGACGGGGAGGGCCGCGTCGTCGCGCAGCTGCGCCGGGAGACGCCGACGACGAGCCCGCAGGGCGTCGAGGACACCATCGCCGAGGTGGTCGAGGAGCTCGCGGCGCACCACGACATCGTGTCCGTGGGCATCGGCGCGGCCGGGTTCGTCGACGCCGAGCGCGCCAACGTCCTGTTCGCCCCGCACCTGGCGTGGCGCAACGAGCCGCTGCGCGAGGCCGTCGAGCGGCGGGTGCGGGCCCGGCTGGGGCGGCGCGTGGGCCGGCGCACGGTCGTGGAGAACGACGCGAACGCCGCCGCGTGGGCCGAGTACCGCTTCGGCGCCGGGCGCGGGGAGTCCCGCCTGGTCTGCGTGACCATGGGCACCGGCATCGGGGGCGGCATCGTCACCCAGGGCCGGGTGGTGCGCGGCCGCTACGGCATCGCCGGCGAGTTCGGGCACATGATCGTCGTCCCCGGCGGGCACCGGTGCGAGTGCGGCAACCGCGGCTGCTGGGAGCAGTACGCCTCCGGCAACGCGCTGGTGCGCGAGGCCCGCGAGCTGGCCCGGTCGAACTCGCCGGTGGCCCACCACCTGCTGGAGCTGGCCGGGGGCAACCCCGAGGCCATCACCGGCCCGATGGTCACCGACGCCGCGCGGGCGGGCGACCCGGCCGCCGTGGAGCTGTTCGAGGACGTCGGCCGCTGGCTCGGGATCGGCGTCGCGAACCTCGCCGCCGCGCTGGACCCGGGCACCATCGTCATCGGCGGCGGGGTCTCCGACGCCGACGAGCTGCTGCTCGGGCCGTGCCGCGAGGCCTACCGCCGCACGCTGACGGGCCGGGGGTTCCGGCCCGAGCTGACGATCTCCCGCGCCAGCCTGGGACCGGCCGCCGGCCTGGTGGGGGCGGCGGACCTCTCCCGCGGCTGGGGCTGATGCACCGCGCGGGGGGCCGGGCGGTCGCGCCCCTGCGGGTGGCGACGTTCAACGTCCGCGAACTGCTCGACGACACCGACGCCGTGCGCCGGACCCTGCGGTCGCTGGCCGCCGACGTCGTGTGCCTGCAGGAGGTCCCCACGCACCCGCTGGCCCGCCACCGGCTCGGTGACCTGGCGGCCGCGACCGGTCTGTGGGTCGCCGCCGCCGGACCGGCGGGGGCGGGGACGGCCGTCCTGACCGCCGCCCGGGTCGACGTGCGCGCCGGGTCGGTGCGGTCCCTGCCGACCGCCCGGCGGCGGGGCTGGAGGCCGGTGCGCCGCCGCGGGACCGCGGAGGTGGCCGTGCGGGTCCCGCTGGCCGGTGGCTGGTCCACCGACGTCCTGGTCCGCAGCGTGCACCTGGGGCTGGAACCCGGTGAGCGGTTCGACCACGCGGTGCGGCTGCTGCCCGGGACGCCCGTGGCCGGCCCGGTGGGCCCGTGGTGCCACGCCCCGACCGTGCTGGCGGGCGACCTCAACGAGCAGCCCGGCGGTCCCGTGCACCAGCGCCTGTCGACCGTCCTCGTCGACACCGCCGAGGTCGTGGACGCCGCCGCACCGACCCACCCGGCCGCGGCGCCGCGGCGCCGGCTGGACGTGGTGCTGGCCGACCGGTTGCTGACGGTGGTGTCGGTGCGGACGCCGGGGGAGTCCGCCCGCGCGAGCGATCACCTGCCGGTCGTGGCGGACCTGCTGGTCCCGGCCCCCTGACCGCTGCGGCGGGGTCTCAGACGACGGCCCCGTCGTCCTCGTCGTCGTCGCGGCGGCTGGGCAGCCGGATCACCAGGGTCGCGAAACCGGCGACGAACACCCCGGCGGTGATCGCGGTCACCAGCGCCGGCACGTCGTCCCAGCCCAGCGCCACGACGAGCAGGAACAGCGGCGCGCCGACCACGGCGATCCACGCGGCCCAGCCGACGACGTCGCGGGGCAGCGGGGCGGGGTCGGCCGGGACGAAACCCTCCTCGCCGAGCGCGCGCAGCTCGGCCGGCTCGTCCTCCTGCGGTCGGCGGGGGGTCGCGAACCACTCGGGGTCGGGCACGTCCCCGGCGTCCGGGCCCGCGGGAGCGGCGGGGCGGATCAGCCGCGCCCGGTCCTCCGGCCCGTCGGCGCTGCCGGGACCGTCGGCGTCGTCGGCCAGGTGCCGGGGGGAGGGGTCCTCGTCGTCCTCGTCGTCCTCGTCGTCCTCGACGTCCTCCTCGACGGGGTCCTGCGCGTCGTCGCGGGCGTCGTCGCCGGCCTCGTCCCGGGGGGCCGCGCCGTCCTGGCGGGGACGGTCCGGTTCGACCGGGTCCTCGCCCCAGCGCGCGACGATCTCCGCGAACGCCGCGTCGACGTCGAGGGGGCCGGAACCGTCGTCCGGGGTCGGGGGCACGCTTCATCGTGGCACGCCGGGGGCGGACCGGTCGAGGTCTGGGCGTGGCGGAGTGCCGCGCGGCGGGCGCACCCGCCGGTAGCGTTCCACCGGTGCCCCGATTCCCGGTCCTGTACTGGCCGATCAAGCTGCTCGTCGCCGAGCCGCTGGTCACCGCGGTGTTCCGGCCCTGGGTCCGCGGGCTGGAGAACGTCCCCGCCACCGGCCCGGTGATCCTGGCCAGCAACCACCTCTCGGCCGCCGACACGGTGCTGCTGCCCACCGTCGTGCGGCGCCGGGTCACGTTCATCGCCAAGGCGGACCTGTTCCGCGGCAAGGGCGTGCGCGGCCGGCTGACCGCGGGGCTCATGCACGGCATCGGGCAGCTGCCCGTGGACCGCTCCGGGGGGCGGGCCTCCTCGGCCGCCATCGACAGCGCCGTGCAGGTCCTGCGGGACGGGGAGCTGTTCGGCATCTACCCCGAGGGGACCCGCTCGCGGGACGGCCGGCTGCACCGGGGCCGCACCGGCGTCGCGCGGATCGCGCTGCGGTCCGGGGCCCCCGTGGTCCCCGTCGCCATGATCGGCACCGGGGACCTGCTCCCGTCGGGCCGCCTGCTGCCCAAGGTGCGCCGGGTCGGCGTCGTCTTCGGCGAGCCGCTGGACTTCTCCCGCTACGCCGGCCGCGAGGACGACCAGTTCGTCGTCCGCTCCGTGACCGACGAGGTGATGGCCGCGATCCAGCAGCTGTCCCGGCAGGAGTACGTCGACGTGTACGCCGAGCGCAGCGAGCTGCGCGCGGAGCTGTCGCGCGGCACCGGCGTCCCCGAACCCCCGACCACCTCCGCCGGCGGCCCCGGCGGCCGCGCCGCTCCACCCGTTCCCCCCGGTCCCGCCGACGGCGACGCGCCGGGCCCCGGCGGCGCGCACGGCTGATCGCGCGGTGGCACGCTGGAGGCGCACCTGACGGGCACGCCGGCGACGACGCCGGGGAGCGGGGGAACGGGCATGCGGGTCGGGATCCTCACCGGGGGCGGCGACTGCCCCGGTCTGAACGCGGTGATCCGGGCGGCGGTGCTGGCCGGGACGCAGCGGCACGGCATGGAGTTCGTCGGGTTCCTCGACGGCTGGCGCGGGGTCCTGGAGGGGGACGTCACGCCCCTCGACGAGGCGGTCGTCCGGCCCCTGCTGGCCGTCGGCGGCACGATCCTGGGCTCGTCCCGGACCAACCCGCTGGCCGACGGCGTCCAGGAGGGCGTCGAGCGGGTCCGCGAGCGGCTGACGGCCCTCGGCGTCGACGCGCTGCTCGTCGTCGGGGGCGAGGACACCCTGGGGGTCGCCACGGCCCTGCACGAGGCCGGGGTCCCGGTCGTGGGGGCGCCCAAGACCATCGACGACGACCTGTCCGCGACCGACGCGACGTTCGGCTTCGACACGGCCGTCCAGACCGCCGTCGACGCCTGCGACCGGCTCGTGACGACCGGGGCCAGCCACCACCGCGCGATGATCGTCGAGGTGATGGGCCGGCACGCGGGCTGGATCGCGCTGCACACCGGTCTGGCGGCCGGGGCGCACGTCACGCTGCTGCCCGAGGAGGACGTCGACCTCGACGCCGTGGCGGCGACCGTCCGGGAGGTCCTGGACGGCGGCCGGGCTCCGCTGCTCGTCGTCAGCGAGGGTGCGAGGGTCCACGGCGCGGAGGCGGTGCGCAACGCCCCCCGCGACGCGTTCGGGCACGCCCAGCTCGGCGGCGCCGGTGACGCGCTGGAGCACGAGCTCACCGCCCGCGTCCCGGGGCTGTCGACCCGGGTGACCGTGCTGGGGCACCTGCTGCGCGGGGGCACGCCGTCGGCGGCGGACCGCGTCCTGGCGACCCGGTTCGGGCTCAGCGCCGTCGAGGCCCTCGCCGCCGGCGACTTCGGGACCATGGCCTCCCTGCACGGCCTGGACGTCACGCAGGTCCCGCTGGCCGACGCGACCGGCGTCCTGCGCACCGTGCCGCCCGGCCGCCGCGCCGAGACGGCCGGGCTGCGCTGGTGAGGGTGGCCTCCTGAGGACGCCGGGAGTGCGACACTGGCCCGTGTGAGCACTCCCACGACGAGCACGCCGTCGTCGGTCACGTCCAGCACGACGTGGCCCGACCTCCCCGCCGCGCAGCAGCCCCAGTGGCCGGACGCCGCCGCGCTGGCCGAGGTGCACGCGGAGCTCGCGTCGTATCCGCCGCTCGTGTTCGCCGGGGAGGCCGACCAGCTGCGCGCGCAGCTGGCCAAGGCCGCCCGCGGCGAGGCGTTCCTGCTCCAGGGCGGGGACTGCGCCGAGACGTTCGCCGGCGCGACGGCCGACGGCATCCGCCGCCGGCTCAAGACCATGCTGCAGATGTCCGCGGTCCTCACCTACGGCGCCTCCCTGCCGGTCGTGAAGGTCGGCCGGATGGCCGGGCAGTTCTCCAAGCCGCGCTCGTCCAACGACGAGACCCGCGACGGGGTGACGCTGCCGGCGTACCGCGGTGACGCCGTCAACGACTTCGCGTTCACCCCCGAGGCCCGCGTCCCGGACCCGCAGCGGCTGCTGCGCGCCTACCACACGTCCTCGGCGACGCTGAACCTCATCCGGGCGTTCACGACCGGCGGGTACGCCGACCTGCGCAAGGTGCACGAGTGGAACCGCGGCTTCGCCGCCACGGCCGCCAACGCGCGGTACGAGGCGCTGGCCCGGGACATCGACAAGGCGATGAAGTTCATGATCGCCTGCGGGGCCGACTTCGAGGCGCTGCAGACGGTGGACTTCTGGTCCAGCCACGAGGCGCTGCTGCTGGACTACGAGCGCCCGCTGACCCGCACCCTCGACGAGGAGCCGCCGCTGAGCGGCCCCGTCGGCGGCGACGCGCGCCAGGGCGGCCCGTACGACACGGCCGCGCACATGGTCTGGATCGGGGAGCGGACCCGTCAGCTCGACGGCGCGCACGTCGACTTCGCCTCGAAGATCCGCAACCCGATCGGGATCAAGCTGGGCCCGAAGACGTCCGTCGACGACGCGCTCGCGCTCATCGACAAGGTCGACCCGTACCGCGAACCGGGCCGGCTGACGTTCATCACCCGCATGGGCGCCTCGGTGGTCCGCGAGGCGCTGCCCGCGCTCGTGGACGGCGTCACGAGGTCCGGCGCCCAGGTCACCTGGGTGTGCGACCCGATGCACGGCAACACGATCACCTCGACCAGCGGGTACAAGACCCGCCGGTTCGACGACGTCGTGGACGAGGTCCGCGGGTTCTTCGAGGTCCACCACTCGCTGGGCACCGTGCCCGGCGGCCTGCACGTCGAGCTGACCGGCGACGACGTCACCGAGTGCCTCGGCGGGGCGATGGACATCGACGACGCGGCGCTCGCGACCCGCTACGAGTCGCTGTGCGACCCGCGCCTGAACCACCAGCAGTCCCTGGAGCTGGCGTTCCTGGCCGCGGAGATGCTCGCGAACCGCTGACGAGCACGAGAGGAGGGCCCGGTCCCCGCGGGGGCCGGGCCCTCCTCGCGTCCTCAGACGACGGTGAGCGTGATCGTCGACCCCTTGGGGATCGACTGGCCCGCGGCGGGGTCGCTGTCGCGGACGGTCCCGAAGATGCCGCCGAGGACGTTCTCGACCCTCACCGCGAAGCCGAGCCCCTCGAGCTGCTGACGCGCCGCGTCGACGTTCTTGCCCTGGACCCGGGGGACCTCCACCAGCGGCGGGCCGGAGGAGACGACGAGGGCGACGGGGTCCCCGCGGAACAGCGTCCCGTCGTCGGGGGCCTGGGAGATCACCTCGCCCTTCGGCACGGTCTCGCTGACCCGCTGCTCGACCTCGCCGACGGTGAGCCCGGCGTCGGTGATGGCCCTCGCCGCGGCGTCCTGGCCCTGGCCGACGACGGCCGGGACGTCGATCGGCTGCCGGCCCCGGGACACCACGAGGGCCACCGGGCTGTCGTGGGCGATGACCGTCCCCACCTGCGGGTCGGTGCGGATGACGGCGCCCCGCGGGACCTCCTCGTGGAACTCCTCGGTGACGGCGCCGACGGCGAGCCCGGTGGTGGTGATCTCGGCCTCGGCCTCGGCCCGGGGCGCACCGACGACGTCCGGAACGGGGAACTGCTCGACCCCGCGGCTGACCACGATCGTCACGGTGCCGTCCTTGCGGACCCGTTCCCCGGTGCCGGGATCGCTGGAGGCCACCAGGCCGGCGGGGACGTCGTCGCTGAAGCCCTGCTGCTCCTGCACGGCCAGGCCCTCGGCCCGCAGGACCGCGGCCGCGTCCTGCGGGGACCGCCCCGTCACCGCGGGGGTCGTGGTGTACGCGCCGGGCCCGGCCAGGAAGAACCAGGAGATCGCGGCGGCGACGGCGACGACGAGCAGCACCAGGCCGACGAGCAGCCCCCGGCGGGACCGGCGGCCCTCGTGCGGTTCCCCGGCCGGGGCCGCGCCGGCGGGCTCCTGCGCGGCGACGGCGCCCAGGCGCGTGGTGCTGCCCGGGGTCGCGGCGGCGGCGGGCCGGGCGGCGCGGGTCGCCAGCTGCTCGGGGGTCAGCGAGGAGCGGACCGCGCGCAGCTGCTCGAGCATCTCCCCGGCGTCGGCGGGACGTTCGTCGGGGTCCTTGGCCAGGGCGTCCAGGACGAGGGCGTCCAGGGCGGTGGGCAGGCCCGGGACCTTCGTCGACGGCGGCGGGACCGCTTCGTGGACGTGCTTGTAGGCGATGGTGAAGGGGCTGTCGCCGGTGAACGGCGGGGCGCCGGTGAGCATCTCGAAGAGCATCACGCCGACGCCGTAGACGTCGCTGCGGGCGTCGGGCTCGCCGGCCTCGAGCTGCTCGGGCGCCAGGTACTCGGCGGTGCCCATGAGGTCGCCCATGCCGACCGTGGTGCTCTGCCCGCCGCTGGAGGCGGCCCGGGCCAGCCCGAAGTCGGCGACCTTGACCCGGCCGTCGTGGGCGACGAGGACGTTCGCGGTCTTCACGTCGCGGTGCAGGACGCCCTTGCGGTGCGCCTCGGCGAGCGCGTCGAGGACGTCGGCGGTGACGCCCAGCGCCTCGCCCGGCGTCAGGGCGCCCTTGTCGAGCACGACGTCGCGCAGCGTGCGGCCGTCGACGAGCTCCATGACGAGGTACGCCGTCTCGGTCCCGCCCTCGTGGTCGACGCCCTGGTCCAGGACGGCGACGACCCCCGGGTGCGTCAGGCGCGCCGCGGACTTGGCCTCGCGGACGAACCGGGAGCGGGCCGTCGGGTCGTGCGCGAGGTCGGCCCGCAGCACCTTCAGGGCCACGGCCCGGTCGAGCCGCTCGTCCTCGGCGCGGTAGACGACGCCCATCCCGCCGCGCCCGACGCGGCCCAGCACGCGGTAGCGCCCGTCCAGGAGTCGTCCGACGAGCGGGTCGGAGAGGGTCGCGTCCACGGTCAGCGAGTCTAGGTCGGCTCCCGGCCGGCTCAGCTGAAGCGCGCCTGCAGCGTCTGCACGTTCGCGACGTAGCGCCGCGTGTCGTCGTACATCCCGCGGGAGCGGACCGAGGCCTGGCCCTGGTAGTAGGAGGCGATCGCGATGTCCGGCGGGTTGTTCGCCACCAGGGTGCGCAGGATCGCCACGCCGGCCTTGGCGTTGTCGCGCGCGTCGAACAGGTCGATCGGCTCCCCGAGCAGGTCCGAGGCCCACTGCCCGGAGCTGGGGATGACCTGCATCGCGCCGATGGCGTTGGCGTGGGAGACGACCTTCATCTGGAAGCCCGACTCCTGCATGCCGATGGCCAGCGCCAGCGAGGGGTCCACCCCCAGCCGCACGGCCGTCGACCGGATGATCTCGCGCATCTCGTCCTTGCCGGGCTGCTTGCTGGCCCGGATCCGCGCCCGGTTGGTGGCCACGGCGTCCGAGACGGTCGGGGCCTGCGCAGCCGGGGCGGCCGGGGCGGCGGGGCGGCGCGCCGGGGCGGGGCCGCCGGTCCGCAGGGTCTGCCCCTCGACGATGAACCCGGTCCCGTCGAGGTCGTTGAGCTCGACGAGGTCCTCGACGCTGGTGCCGGTGGCCAGGGAGATGTGCGAGAGCGTGTCGCCGGAGCGCACGGTGTACGTGCCCGGGCCCGTGCCGGTCGCGGTCGACGCGCTCGTCGCCGGGCCCGCACCGCCGGGCAGCGCCAGGACCTGCCCGGCGCGGATGAAGCCCTCGGCGCTCAGGCCGTTGGCCTCGCGCAGCGCGCCCACCGTGGTGCCGTTCGCCGCGGCGATGTGCGACAGCGTGTCGCCGTCGCGGACGGTGTGGGTGCCCCCGCCGCCGCCGGTCGCGCCGCTGCCGGGGCCGGGCACGCGCAGTTGCTGGCCCTCGACGACGAACGCGTCGGCGTCCAGGCCGTTGGCCTCGACGACGGCCTCGGTGGTGGTCCCGTGGGCGGCGGCGATCGCGCCGACGGTGTCCCCCGCGCGGACCGTGACGACCGTCTCGCCGGTGGCGGCCGCGGCGTGCGCGGCGGGGACCAGGGCGGTCGGGGCGGCGGCGCCGACGAGGGCGGCGGTGAGCCAGCGGCCGCGTCGCGACGTCGAGCTCGGCTTGTCAGTGGTCTCGTCGGCCATGGCATCCCTCGCAGGTCGTGACGGGTGGGGCGGGTGGGGCGGGTGCGACCGGTGGGGTCGTCGTGAACCTACCGGACCGGTCCCGGGGTCCACCTTCCACGATGCTGGACCGGCCGTGCGCGCGGTGGGAGGTGGGCGGGCATGTCGTCGCGCCGTCCGCACGGCAGACTGGTCCCGTGGTTGCACCGCTGAGAGCAGAGATCGCCCGCGAGACGGGCACCGACGAACTCGACGCCCTCGTCCCCGAGTGGCTGACGGTCCCGGACGTCGCCGAGGTCACCGGCCGCGACCAGCGCGAGGTCCGCCGCTGGCTGCAGGAGCGCGAGATCGTGGCCGTGCGCCGCGGCGAGCGCGCCGTGGCCAGCGTGCCCGCCGGGTTCGTGACGGCCGAGGGGCCCCTGCACCACCTCAAGGGCACCCTGTCGGTCCTGGCCGACTCCGGCTACTCCGACGTGGAGGCCCTGGCCTGGCTGCACACGGCCGACGACACGCTGCCGGGCACCCCGCTGGACGCGCTGCGCGCGAACCGCAAGACCGAGGTGCGCCGGCGGGCGCAGGCCTCCAGCTTCTGAGCCGCCCGGGGGCGGGCCCGCGACCACCGGGTCAGCGGGTCCGCCACCTCGCCTCGGCGGCCCGGGCCCGCCGGGCCCGGACCAGACCGGGCACGGCGACCGCGAGCCGGCGCGGCAGCCCCACCCGCACCCGCCGGCCCAGGACGTCGTAGCCGGCGGCCTCGACCTCGTCGAGGATGCCGCCGTACAGCAGGTACGCCGTGCGCAGGCAGTCCCGGCTCGTCGGGTGCACCATCGACAGGCCCGGCTCGGCGAACGCGTACAGCTCCCGGGTCCGCTCGGCCTCGTGCGCCAGCAGGGCCCGCACCGGCTCGGGGGTGCGCCCGGCCGCCCGCGCCGCGAACAGGTCCTCGCGGGTCAGCCCGTAGCGGTCGAGGTCTTCGGCCGGGAAGTAGACGCGGCCCCGGTCGAGGTCCTCGCCGACGTCGCGGACGAAGTTCGTCAGCTGGAACGCCTCACCCAGCGCCTGCGCGCGGGCGGCCGCGTCCGGGGTCAGCGGCTCCAGGATCGGCAGCATCTGCAGGCCGATGACCGCCGCCGAACCGTAGACGTACCGGCGCAGGTCCTCGTACGTCGCGTACCCGGTCTCGGTGATGTCCATCCGCATCGAGTCCAGGAACGCCTCGACGTGCTCGCGGGGCAGGTCCCAGCGGCGCATCGTGGCGGCCATCGCCCGCCCGACGGGCTCGGCCGGTTCGTGGTGGTCCAGCGACTTCAGGAAGTCGTCCGACCAGGCCACCAGCGCGTCCGGGTCCGGGTCGGTGAGGGAGTCGACGAACTCGTCGGCGTACCGCGCGAACCCGTACAGCGCCCACACGTAGGGCCGCTTCGCCGGGGGCAGCAGCAGCGTCGCGAGGTAGTACGTCTTGCCGTGCTCGGCGTGCAGCACCCGGCACGCCTCGAACGCCGCCCGCAGCTCCGGGTCGCGCAGCGCGGGGTCGTGCTCCGCGGCGGCGTCCAGGCAGGCCGCGCTGCTGCGCGGCAGGCGCGCGGCGGGGCTCACGAGCTGCGCCACGCGCGCGAGCGGTACGCGCGGTCGCGACCGGTCACCCGCTCGGCGGCCAGCCGGCCCGAGACGAGCACCATCGGCACCCCGACCCCGGGCTGGGTCCCGGACCCGGTGAACACCACGTTCTCGCCCCACAGGTTCCCCGGCCGGAACGGCCCGGTCTGCCGGAACGAGTGCGACGCCGCGAACGGCGCGCCGTCGGCCATCCCGCGCCGCTCCCAGTCCGCCGGGGTGGTGACGTCCTCGACCTCGATCCCCTCGGCGAAGCCCGGGTAGCCGCGCTCGGCCAGGACCTCCATCACGTGGTCGCGGTAGCGCGGCGCGAACCGGTCCCAGTCGATCCGCGAGCTGCCGGCCGACAGGGCCGGCGTCGGGAACAGCACGTAGTAGACGTGCTTGCCCGCCGGGGCCAGCGAGGGGTCCGAGACCGTGGGGCGGGACACCAGCACCGACGGGTCGCTCATGAGGCGGCCGTCGAGCAGCTCGGCGAACACCTCCTTCCACGCCGACCCGAAGTGGATCGAGTGGTGGACCGGGTCGGGGTAGTCGACGCTCGACCCCGCCAGCAGCAGGTAGCAGCTGGGGGAGTAGGACAGCGAGCGCCGCACCGGGGCGCCCAGCAGCTCGGTGCGGGCCACCGGCAGGTCCGGGTTCAGCACCACGACGTCGGCGGCGAACCGGCGCCCGTCGGTGGTGGTCACCGCGCGGGCGCGGCCACCGGACAGCTCCACCCCGTCGACGGTCGTGCCGTAGTGGAACTGCACGCCGTGCTTCTCGGCCGCCGCGGCCATCGCCGTCGGCAGCGCGTGCATCCCGCCCTTGGGGAAGAACACCCCCGCGACCGAGTCCATGTACGCGATGACGGCGTACAGGGCGAGCGCGTCGTACGGCGACAGGCCCGCGTACAGCGCCTGGAAGGAGAACATCCGCTGCGTGCGCGGGTCCTTGAGGAAGCGGCCCACCTCCGGGGCCATCTTCTTGAACCCGCCCGCGGCCAGCAGCCGCACGAGGTTCGGCTTGAGCAGGTCCAGCGGGGTGTCGATGTTGGAGTCGATGAAGTCGCGGATCTCGTACCGGTAGAGGTTCCCGACGTGCTCGACGAACCGGCGGTACCCGTCGGCCTCGGCCGCCCCGCACAGCTCGCCGATCGCCGTGGCGGTGCGCTCGACGTCCGCGGAGACGTGCAGGCTCGTCCCGTCCGCGAAGTTCCCGCGGTACAGCGGGTCGACCGGGTGCAGGTCCAGCCAGTCGTGCATGTCCTCGCCGAGGGCGTCGAAGCAGTCGGCGATCAGGTCCGGCATCGTCAGCACGGTCGGACCGGTGTCGAAGCGGTACCCGTCCTTGACGACCAGCCCCGCCCGCCCGCCCGGCACGTCCTCGCGCTCCAGGACGGTCACGGTGCGCCCGGCCCCGGCCAGGCGCATCGCCGCCGACAGCCCCGCCAGCCCGGCCCCGACCACGACGACGTCCTGCGTCGGCCCCGCGACGTGCCGGGTGCGGCCCGGCAGCCAGTCCAGGGTCCGGCTCAGCGCGCTCACGAGCGTCGGCTCGTCGCGGCGACGACGAGTTCGTGCAGGGCCGCGCGAGCGGTCGTGGTCAGTTCCGCGGCGTCGAGCGTGGCGCACGCCACGTCCACCTGCTGCACGATGAGCTCCTCCACACCGGCCAGGGCGCCGGTCTCGGTCAAGATGGTCCGCAGGGTCTGCACGCCCGCGGCGTCGAGGTCCGGCGCACCCAGCAGCCGTTCCAGCTCGGCGGCCTGGGCCGGGGTCGCGCTCTGCACCGCGAGACCCACCAGGACCGTCCGCTTCCCCTCGCGCAGGTCGTCGCCCGCCGGTTTGCCGGTCTCGGCCGGATCACCGAACACCCCCAGCACGTCGTCACGCAACTGGAACGCCTCGCCGAGGGCGAGACCGAACCGCGAGTAGTCGGCCAGCAGGTCCGTGGAGGCCCCCGCGAGCGAGCCGCCGAGCAGCAGCGGGTGCTCGATCGAGTACTTCGCGCTCTTGAACGTCAGGACGCGCCGCGCCCGGTCCACGGCCCCCGCCGCGCCCCGCTGCGTCGAGGAGGCCTGCTCCAGCATGTCGAGGTACTGCCCGCCCATGAGCTGGGTGCGCATGGTGTTGAAGACCTGCCGGCCGCGGGCCATCGCGTCGGCGGGCAACCGGCTGCGGGAGAACAGCTCGTCGCTCCAGCTCAGGCACAGGTCACCGGCCAGGACCGCCCCGGCCAGCCCGAAGCGGGCGCTGCTGCCGTCCCAGCCGCTGTCGCGGTGCAGCGCCTCGAACCGGCGGTGCACCGCCGGCTGGCCGCGCCGGGTGTCGGAGTCGTCCATCACGTCGTCGTGGATGAGCGCGGCGGCCTGGAACAGCTCCAGCGCGGCCGCGGCGGTGACGACCCCCTCGTCCGACAGCCCGTCCGCGGTCCCGTGGAACCCCCAGTAGCAGAACGCCGGCCGCAGCCGCTTGCCCCCGGCCAGCAGCGCCGCGATCGCGTCCAGCACGGGTGCGCAGTCGACGCTCACCTCGCGCAGGACCGCGCTCTGGTCGTGCAGGAAGTCCTCGAGGACGGTGGACACGGCCGAGCGCAGGTCGTCGCTCAGGCGCTTCTCATCGGGCTGGTGGGTGCTGGAGGCGGGCGGCACAGGGGCACTCTAGGCACCACCCCCTGCCGAGGCGAGCGGGTGTCTGCGCTGGTCACCGGCAGGTCACGGAGGGGTGGGTCCTACCGTGGGCGTCGTGGTGATGGACCGGGAGGCGTACCTGCGGCGCTGGAGCGCGCTGCACGGCGGCGCGCACGCCAACGCGCTCGTGCGCGGCTGGCTCGGCGGCGCGCACGCGCTCGCGCGGCCGATGGCGGGCGCGGGCGTCCCGCCCGCCGCGATCACCCTCGCCGGGGCGCTGCTCGCCGTCGCCGCCGCGCTGCTCGCCGTCGTCGGCGGGCGCGGCGGGTCCGCCGCGGTCGTGGCGGGTCTGCTGCTGGCCGCGGCCGGGGTCTTCGACAACCTCGACGGGGCCGTCGCGGTCATGACCGACCGCACCTCCCGGCGCGGGGCGCTGCTCGACGCCACCTGCGACCGCGTCGGCGACGCCGCCTGCGCCGTGGTCCTGTGGGCCTGCGGGGCACCGGCCTGGCTGGTCCTACTCGCCGGTGGTCTCGCCCAGCTGCAGGAGTACGTGCGCGCCCGGGGCCAGGGCCTCGGCGTCGACGACGTCGCGATCGTCTCCGTCGCCGAGCGCCCCGTGCGGCTGGCCCTCGCCGCCAGCTCCGCCATCGCCACCGCGATCGTCGTCTGGCTCGACTGGGCCACCCTCGGCGCCGGGGTGTGGGCCGTGCTCGGGGTCATCGGGTTCGTCCAGGTCGTCACCGCCGTCGGGCGCCGGCTCTAGGGCGCCCCGACCAGGTCCGCGACGATGCGGGCCGACAGCCCCACCAGCGGCAGCCCGCCACCGGGGTGGGCCGTCCCGCCGACCAGGAACAGGCCGGGCACGGGGGAGCGGTTCGCCGGCCGCAGGAACGCCGACCGCGCCCCGTTGCTGGCGGTGCCGTAGATCGCCCCGCCGTCGCTGCCGGTCCGCTCGGCCAGGTCCGCGGGCGTGCGGACCTCGCTCCAGCGCACCCGGTCCCGCACGTCCAGGCCCCGGCGGGCCATCGTCGCGAGCACCAGCTCGGCGTGCCGGGCCACGAGCTCCCCGTCCCGCCAGTCCGTCCCCCCGCCGGGGTCGTGGACGGGGGCGTTGACCAGCACGAACCACGCCTCGGAGTCCTCGTCCGGGCGCAGCGCCGGGTCGTCGGGCGCGCTGACGTACACCGTCGGGTCCGCCACCGGCCGGCCCGCGGCCAGGTCGGCGAACTCCGCGTCGTAGTCCTCCGGGAACAGCACCGTGTGGTGCCGCAGCCCCGGCGTGCGGCCCTCCAGCGCCAGCAGCAGCACGAAGCCCGACGACGACCGCAACCGCCGGCGCGGCCGCAACCGCGGCCGGGGGAGCAGCTCGCCGTACAGCCCCGCCGCGTCCACCGCCGAGACCACGACGTCGGCCCGCACCCGGGTCCCGTCGGCCAGTTCCACCCCCGACGCCCGGCCCCCGGTCTCCAGGACCCGCACGACCGGGGTGTGCGTCCGGATCCGGGCCCCGCGCTCGCGCGCGCGCTCGGCGACCGCCTGCGCCAGCAGGTGCAGCCCACCGCGCACGTACCAGGCGCCGAAGGCCTGCTCCACGAACGGGACGGTCGCCAGCGCCGCCGGCGCCTTCGCCGGGTGCGACCCCGAGTACGTCGCGTACCGGTCCAGCAGCGTCCGCAGCCGGGGATCGCGCAGGTACGTCCGCCCCAGCCCCCGCAGCGACGACCACGGCGCCACCGTCCGCAGGGCGGAGGTGTCGCGCGCCAGCGCCAGCAGCGTGCGCGGGCCCTCCAGCGCCGACTCCAGGAACGGCTCGCGGGCCACGTCCCAGATCCGCGCCGCCCGCCGCTGGAACGCCGTCCACTGCGCCCCCGCCCCGCCGCCCAGGGCCTCGTCGAGGGCGCGCGCCACCGCCGGCAGGCCCCCGCCGGGCAGGTCGAGCTCCGTGCCGTCGCCGAACCGGTAGTGCGCCACCGGGTCCAGCGGGACCACGTCGAGGACGTCCTCGATCGGGGTGCCGGTCTTCAGGAACAGGTCCCGCTGGACCGCCGGCAGGGTCAGCAGCGACGGACCGGTGTCGAAGGAGAAGCCGTCCCGGCTGAACCAGCCCAGCTTCCCGCCGACCTCCGGGCCCTGCTCGAACACCTCGACGTCGTGACCCAGGGCCGCCAGCCGCGCCGCGGCCGACAACCCCCCGAACCCCGCGCCGACGACGACGACGCGGCTCACAGCTCCCGCCCCTTCCAGCGCAGCCCGCCCCGGTCCCGGCGGCGCCAGGAATCGGCCAGCAGCCCCAGCAGCACCGCGACCGAGGCCGGGTGCGCGAACGCGTCCGGCAGCGACCGGCCCCCGGTGCGCTCGGCCGCGGCGTACCGGCCGACGACCCCGGCGAGGTAGCCGACCGCGCCCGCGCGCGAGCCCCCCAGGGCCGCGACCGGCGGCAGCAGGTACGTCACCGCCAGCCCCGCGCCGACCGCGACCGCCGCCGGCCGCGAGCCGAACGCCGACCACAGCGACTTCGCGTACCCCGCGCGCAGCTCGGCCCACCCCCGGTACATCCGGCACGTCCCCAGCGCCGTCCCGTCGACGACACCACCGCGACCCCCCGCCGCCTTCACCGCCCGCACCAGCGCCAGGTCCTCCAGCACCTCGCCCCGCACCGACCCGTGCCCCCCGGCGCGGCGGTACGCCGCGGCGTCCACCACGAGGAACTGCCCGTTGGCCGCCGCCAGCGAGGGCCGCGCGGACACCTCGGCCCGCCGCAGCGGCAGCGTCGTCAGCCACGACCACTGCAGCAGCGGCTGGACCAGGCGCTCGCTCCACGTCAGCGCCAGCTGCCGCGGGTACGGGCACACCACGTCCAGCCCCGCACCCCGCAGCAGCTCCACGGCCGCCGCCACCGCGTGCGGGGCCAGGACCACGTCGGCGTCCACGAACACCAGCACGTCGCCGCGCGCCCGCCGCGCCAGCACGTGGCAGGCGTGCGTCTTGCCCAGCCAGCCCGGCGGTGGTCCCTCGCCGCGCAGCAGCCGCACCCGCGGGTCACCGGCCGCGACCGCCTCGACGACGGCCGCGGTGCGGTCGGAGGAGTCGTCGTCGAGGACGAGGACCTCGTAGTCCGGCAGCTGCACCTGGTCGAGCAACGACGTCAGGCACTCCCGGACGACGTCCTCCTCGTCGCGGGCGGGCACCAGGACGCTGACCCGGCCCGGGACCGGCGGCGGGTCGAGCGAGGGCACCCGCAGGGCCCGGGCGTTCAGCAGCGAGTGGACCGTCAGCGCGACGGCGCTCGCCGACCCCGCCCACGTCAGGGCCCGCAGCGGCCTCACCGGCCCGACACCAGCGACCGCAGGTACGGCAGGACCGTCAGCCCCATCGCGACCCCGCCGTAGGCGGCGACCACGGGACGGCGGAAGAACGCCGCGTTGGCCAGCGTCGACCCGAGCCACGTCCAGCCGAGCAGGGCCGCCGGCACGGTCTGCGGGGTCGCCCGCTCGGCGGGCAGGGCCCGGTGCAGGGCCGCGCACATCACGGCCGAGGTCAGCAACCAGCCCGCGTAGTTGGACAGCGGGATCCCCGGGACCCCCGGCAGGTGCGGCCTCGGCGTCCCGAAGGTCCAGTGCCCCGCGGCGGTCATCTGCGGGTCGAGGAAGAGGTCCCAGGAGGCGAGCGTCCAGGCGGCGGCCGCGACGGTGACGACGTCCCGGCGCGCCCCCGGGAGGTCCCTCGCCAGGTGCCGCCCCAGCCGGACCGCGGGGTGCGCGAGCATCGTCCAGGCCAGCGGCACCACCACGGGCACGCCCAGGACCTGCGGGCCGAGGGTCCCGGCGTAGCGGTACCGGCCGAACGGCAGGCCCGTGCGGGTCCCGACCGCCTCCGCGGCCAGCCCCAGCCCGCCGGCGACCGCGAGCGTCGTCGCCGCCGCGCGCAGGCCGCCGCGCCGGGCCGCGTCGGCGACCGAGGCGGCGGCGAAGGCCGCGACCGACCCGATGGTGGTGCGCCGCAGGGCTTCCCCGCGCAGCAGCGGGTAGGCCACCTGGGACAGGACGGCACCCCCCGCGAGGGCGCCGGGCAGGACTCCGGTGAGCGTTCGGGCGCGGGGGGAGAGCACGTCCAGCACTCTAGGGACGCAGTGCGACACCGGCCGCGCGGGGCCCGGGAGCGCGCCGGGCCACCTCACGGGGTCCGGCCGCCCAGGGTGCCGCGCACCCCCACGACGTCGAACCGCGCGAACAGCTCCTCGGCGTACCAGCCCTCCCGCGGGGTGCGGACCATGACGTCGCGGTGCGCGGCCCCCCGGTGGGCGAACTCGCGCAGCGCCCGCGTGGAGTCCCACAGCGAGAACGTGCCCTGGAACCCCAGCGGGGCCTCACCGATCCCGAACGCGCAGCGCAGGCCCGGCACCGCGTGCAGCTCGGCGGCCACCGGCGGCACCGCCCGCCAGAACGAGGCGGCCCGGTGCGGGCGCAGGCGGGCGCGGGTGATGGAGGCCACCGGCCCGTCGCCGTCCGCCGCGGGGCCGGACCCCGAGCCGCCGAAGGGCTCGCGCCCCGACCAGCGACCGCGGCTGCTGCGCGGCGCGAGCCGGAACTGGGCGCGCTCGCGGGCGATGCCGGCCCACGCCCGGGCCGGTCGCGAGGTCTCGAACCGTTCGGCGTCGGCGGGGGAGTCCCACGCCACCAGGGCCGCCCAGCGCAGCGGGTCGGCGTCCCGGACGGTGAAGGTGCGGCCGTCGCCGGTGCCCAGGAGCTTGGCGAAGCGGGCCCCGGGCAGCCGGGGCAGGACCGGGCGGTCGGCGGCCATCCGCCACAGGGCGCGGGGGACGTCCTGCGCCGCAACGGTCCAGACGTCGAGCGTGACGAGCTGCGGGGCGGGCACCGGGTGAGGCTACCCGGGGACGGTGGTGCCGACCTGTTCGCGCACCACCACCGCGCAGTCGGCCGGCCGGTCCCACGGCGGGACGTGCCCGCACTCGGGCCAGACGATCCACCGCGCGTGCGCCGGGGCCGCCTCCCGGCGGCAGAACTGCGGGGGGAGCACCCTGTCCCGGCCGCCCGCGACGACCGTCACCGGTGCGCGGACGTCCTCGGCGCCGGTGAAGGCCCCCGCGGCGATGCCGGCGTCGGCGGCCACGTACCCGGGGGCCGTCGCGATGGCGGCCAGCGCGTCGCGGACGACCTCGACGGGCAGGCTGCGCGGTGCCGTGCTCGTCGCGGCCAGCGCGATCGTCACCCCGACCCGGGTGGTCGCGACCCGGCCGGGCAGCCGCCCGGCGAGCCGGGCGAACTGCTGCCCCGTCGGCAGCAGCGGCGGGCGGCGACGGGGCGTGGTCCACAACCCCGCGGGCGTGAAGGCCGTCACGTCGGCGACGGCGCCGTCCCGTTCCCCGGCCGCCGCCTCCAGGGTGATCCAGCCCCCCAGGGAGTGCCCCACCAGGTGCACCGGTTCCCCCTGCGCCGCGGCGAACCGCCGCAGCCGCGCCCCCAGGGCGCGGGGCGTCATGCTCTCCGGGGGGACCGGCGGGGCGCCCCCGTGACCGGGCAGGTCCACTAGGACGACCCGGTGGTCGGCGGCCAGGTGCGGCACCATCAGCGACCACGCCGAGGCGGCTCCGCCCAGGCCGTGCACGAGCACCAGGAGCGGGCGGGCGGGGTCGGACGACCCCGTGCGGTGGACGGCGAACCCCTCGATCAGCTCGGTCATCCGAGTTCGACGGGGTGGCCCCCCGTCAGGCGCAGGAGCTCGTCGTAGCGGGTGCGGAAGACGGCGTGCGGGTGGCCCGCCGGCACCCACACGTCCTGGTGCGGGGCCAGGGCGACGTCGACGAACGTCGGCAACGGCTCCGACAGGCCCAGGGGGGACGCCGAGCCCAGGACCGACCCGGTGCGCCGCAGGACGTCCGTGTCGTCGTCGCGGAACAGCTCCGGTTCGCACAGCACGGCCGCCAGCGCGGGGAGGAACAACGGGTGGGCCGCGGAGGAGATGACGAACAGGTGGCGGTCGTCGCGGGTGCGCAGGACCGCCGTGGCGGCGATCGCCGCCACCGGCACCCGCAGGTGCCGCGCCAGCGCGGCGGTGTCCCCCGGGGGGACCGGCACCTCCCGGACCTCACCGGCCGCGTCCAGGTCCAGCAGCGCTCCCGCCGTGCACTCGACGGCGGGCACGTGCAGCACGGAGGGCCGGTCGGAGGGGGCGGTCGTCAGGGAACCACCGCCCGTGGCCGGTTCCTGACGCGGCATCCACCTCATGCACCCTCAGCGTAGAACCGTTCCCGTTCCCCGTCGCCCCGAGCGGCCCGGTGGCCGGGGAGCGCCTCACCCCTCCTCGGCCACCAGCACGTTGCTCCCGCTGAGGACGTGCACGCCCACGGCCGGGGACGTCGTGGTCGCGGTCCCCTCGATGGGGCGGTAGGGCAGCCCGGCGATCGTGTACTCCCCGGACCAGGTGGTCGTGAGGGTGATCGCGCGGTCGCCGGGCTCGGTGTACGCGTGGGTCAGCGTCTGGTGCGGGTACGGCCGCCCCGGGTCGCTCGTCGGCCCGATCCTCCGCCCGTCCCCGAGGTCCCACGTCCAGCTGGTCGGGGTGGCGCGGATCGTGACCGGGAACCCCAGCACGGTCGTGTCCCGGGTGACCGTCCCGCCGGTGGTGTGCAGCACCAGGGGGACGTTCAGGATCGCCTCCCCGGTGCCCGGCTGCAGGTGCACCGGGCTGGGCGGCAGGCCGACCCGGCGCAGGTCGGAGACCGTGACGGCCGGGATGACCACGGGCTGACCCGCTGGGGCGTCGCTCGTGCACCGCGTTCCGTCGTTGGTCCAGCGGGCCTGCCCTGCGACCTGGATCCACGTCGTGGCGAAGGTCTGCCCCGGGGGGCACGTGTTGTCGGAGGCGCCGCAATAGTTGTCGTTGCGGAAGCCCTCCGGGCTGTTGCCGCCGCAGGCGGGCGTGCGTACGACGGTGACGGGCTGACCCGTCTTCCCGCCTCTAGCTGTTCTCCTGGGGGGCTGCGCTCCGCTTCCCGGATGCCTCTGCCAAGCACCGACCTTGACGCCATCGCCGTCCGCGTGGGCGCGGTCCGAGACCGAGGCGTGCGCGTTCGCGGGTGCCATCAGTGCAACTAGCAGGACTGCCGGAGCTACCGGCGTGATCGCTCTCACTCCACCTCCCGCACGGCCCAACGACCCTCGATCCACTTCAACCAGAGATAACCCGTGAGTTCTGGCGCTGCCGGGACGTCTTCGATCAAAGTGCCGTCCGAGCGGAGGAGCTGGTGCGCTGGCCGAGAGAGTTCGACGTCCATGTCGGTCTCTCCCGCTTCTGGATCCCAGGAGAGGATTCGCGTCCCGTGGAACTCCAAGATCGTTCCAGTGCTGACGTACCCCGCCTCTCGATAGGCGTCGATCTCATCGGCGTATGCCGCGCACCCGGTGCAGTCCTCGGTTGAGATGCGACGAAGCAGGGTCGAATCGCCTGTCTCTCTGGCGTGGTTCATCACGTGCTCGAAGTACGCCGCGAAGGCGCTCGCGCCGTCCGGAGTGAAGGTTTTGCTGAGCTCGCTCTGCGGTGGAGCAGGAGGAAGGGCCTCCGCCGAGGGGCGGGTTCCAAAGCTTGCAGTTCCGGCTTCTCCTGGCCGTTCAGTGCTTGTCGTGTCGGACCCTGCCGCAATGGGTGCCTGCGGCGCGGCTTCCTCGTTCGAACACCCGACGAGCAGTCCGAGGCACACGAGCCCGGTGGCGGTCGCGGTGAGGGGACGGAGCTGGATCACCGGCGCACGCTCCCACGTTCCCCGGGTCGCCGGGGGCGCCGGACGGCGCGCTGTGGACAACCTGTCGGCCGTTCGGGTGACGGTCCGGGAGGGGCCCCGGCCGGGTCACCCTCGGCGCTCGGACCGCGACTCCCCGTCGTGTGGACAACCCGTTCGGCGTTGACGGACGCCGAGGGCCGTGGTGTAGCTTCGAGGTGTGTTCGAACCGGTGTTCGAACACGACGAGGCCACTCGCGGTGCGGTCCGGTGGGAGGGGAAGCTCCCCGGGCCGCACCCGGGTGCGTCCTCGCGGGCCGCTTCCCCCGGCTCACCGCGCCGCGCGGTCCGCCGCGGCGCCGGCTCGAGTGGGGAGGGTGACGAAGGTGCGACGGTTCTCCGACGAGGTGCACGTCCGGTCCGGCGAACTGGCCGAGGGGGGCCGGGGTCCGGTCCAGTTCATCTGGCGCGGCAGGCTCTACGTGGTCCGCGAGGTCCTGTCCCGCTGGCGCGAGCGCAGCG
Source organism: Kineococcus rugosus (assembly GCF_050871975.1). Taxonomy (NCBI): domain Bacteria; kingdom Bacillati; phylum Actinomycetota; class Actinomycetes; order Kineosporiales; family Kineosporiaceae; genus Kineococcus; species Kineococcus rugosus. Next base: position 114,361 of record NZ_JBJLSJ010000004.1, read on the forward strand.
CCTGGTGGGAGCACGCCGCGATCGCCGCCGTCCACGGCGACGCCACCGACCCCGGCGCCACCCGGGACCGTCGCGCGCGTCCCGTCCTGGAGATCGGCGACCTCGAGCGTGAGGTCTTCCGCGTGGAGGCCGGTTCCGGCCGCACCGGCGGCTGGGGCGTCTACGACCTGGCCCGGCCGGTGGCGCCGGGGACGGCGGTCGTGTCGGAGGTCGCTGGTAGTTCTTCCTCCGAAGCGTCGGAGGACTGGCAGTTGCTGCGGGTCAGCGACTGAGGCCGTCGACGAGAACCGATCAGACCGACCGGAGGTGCACGCGATGTCCACCCGCTTCGACGTCCCCGCTGGCGTCCCCCGTCCGCTGACGACGGCCGCTCTCGACCTCCTCGCCCGCTGCGAGGACGAACTGCTCACCGCGCTGCGCGCCGAGGACGTGGCCGAGCGGTACGTCCACGCCCACCTGGCCGCGCTCCGGGCCGGGGCCGCGCTCGTCGCGCTCAACGGCCGCCCCGCGCGGGGTCGTCGCGGCGGGGGTCCGCGCAGCGTGTGGGAGATGCTGCCCGCCTTCGACCCGGCGTTGCAGGGTTGGGCGGACCGGTTCGCGCTGACCGCCTCCGTCCGCGCGGCCGTCGAGGCGGGCCGCGTCGGGGTCGTGGACGCGGCGGCGGCCGACGACCTGCTCGCCGACGCCGAACGGTTCCACCGCGTGGTCGAGTCGATGCTCGGGCTGAGCGCCCTGCCGATCGCCGGCTGACCCCGCGGCGCCGCCGCTCCGGACCGCAGAACCAGGACCCACCCGGTCTTCCCCACGGGCACGTTCCGAAGGACGTCCCATGACCGCCCCACGCACCACCCCGTTCCCGCACCTGCACGTCGCGTCGGCGTACTCGTTGCGCTACGGGACCTCGACCCCCGCCGACCTCGTCTCCCGGGCGGCCGACCTCGGGATGTCGACCGTGGCCCTGACCGACCGCGACGGCCTGTACGGGGCGGTGAAGTTCGTCCGGGCCTGCGAGCGGGCCGGTCTCGCCCCCGTCCTCGGGGTCGACCTGGCCACCGCACCCACCGGGCTGGCCGACGACCTCCCCGGATGGGCCGACCCCTCGGTCCGCCTGCGGCGCGGGCCCGCGCGGACCCCTGCCCGGGGCGGCCCGGTGGTCGACCCGCGGTTCCCCCGCGCCACCGTCCTCGCGCTGGGGGCCGGCGACTGCGGCGCGGGCAACGGGTGGGCGGCGCTGTGCCGGCTGGTGAGCGCGACGCACCTCGGCGGGGAGCGCGGGAAACCCGTCAGCAGCCTGGAACTCGTCGGTTCCCACGCGGACGGGCCCAGCGGGCGCCCCGCCCTGGCCGTCCTGCTCGGCCCGGACTCCGAACTGGGGCGGGCGGTGCTCGCCCGGCGCGACGACCTGGCCCGCGCCGTCCTGCGGGCCTGGCGCGAGGTCCTCCCGGACGGTTCCCTGCACGTGGAGGTCGTCTGCCACCACGCCCCCCCGGGGACGGCCCGCAGCGTCGAGCACGCCGCCCGGGTGCTCGCCCTCGCGCGCGCCGCGGGGGTTCCCGCCGTGCTCACCGCGGCGGTGCGCTCGGCCGGCCCGGACGGCGCGCTGACCGCCGACCTGCTCGACGCGATCCGCCGGCTGGTGCCGCTGGGGGCCCGGCACACCGACCGGGTCAACGGCCAGGGGCACCTCGTGCCCACCCCCGGCATGGTGCGCACGGCGGTCGAGGTCGCCCGCGCCGCGGGTGACCCGGCCGCCGCCGCCGAACTCCTGGAGGCCACCCACCACCTCGCCGGACGGGCCCGGCAGGACCCCGCGAGCGACCTCGGTGTCGGGACCCACCACCTGCCCGACCCCGCCGCGCTCGGGCTGCGCGAGGACGCCGACCGGGACGCCGTCCTCGCCGCGCGGTGCGAGGCGGGGATCGCCCACCGGTACCCGGGCGCCGACCGCGGGCTCGAGAGGCGGGTCCGGGACCGCCTCGACCACGAACTCGCGATCGTCCGGACGACGGGGTTCGCCAGCTACTTCCTCACCGTCGCCGACGTCTGCGACCTCACCCGGGCGATGGGGGTCCGGGTCGCCGCCCGCGGTTCGGGCGCGGGCAGCATCGTCAACCACCTGCTGCGCGTCTCCGACGTCGAACCGCTCCAGCACCGCCTGCTCGTGGAACGGTTCCTCAACCCCCTGCGCCGGCAGTTGCCGGACATCGACCTCGACGTCGAGTCCGCCCGGCGCGAGGACGTCTACGCCGCGATCCTCGACCGGTTCGGGGCCGAGCGCGTGACCTGCGTCTCGATGATGGACAGCTACCGGGTCCGGCACGCCGTCCGCGACGTCGGCGCCGCGCTCGGACTGCCCCCCGGTGAGGTCGACGCCATCGCGACCTCGTTCCCGCACCTGCGCGCCCGCGACGCCCGCACCGCCATCGCCGAACTGCCCGAGCTCCGGCGCAGCGGCCTGGCCGAGGAACGCCTCGAGGTGTTCTTCGACCTCGTCGGGCGCCTCGACGGCCTGCCCCGGCACGTCGCCCTGCACCCCTGCGGCGTCGTGCTGTCCAACCCCGGCCTCCTGGGACGGATCCCGGTGGAGGCCAGCTGGAAGGGCTTCCCGATGAGCCAGTTCGACAAGGACGACGTCGAGGACCTGGGTCTGCTGAAGCTCGACGTCCTGGGGATCCGGATGCAGTCCGCGATGGCCCACGCCGTCCGGGAGGTCGCCCGGGTCGAGCAGGTCGAGGTGGACCTCGACGACCGCGGTCAGGTCCCCCTCGACGACCCCTCCACCTACGAGCTCATCCGGTCCACCCGGACCCTGGGGTGCTTCCAGATCGAGTCCCCGGGGCAGCGCGAACTGATCGGGAAGTTCGGGCCGCGGACCTTCGACGACGTCATCGTCGACATCTCCCTGTTCCGCCCCGGCCCGGTGAAGTCCGACATGGTCACCCCGTTCCTGGAGGTCCGGCAGGGCTGGGCCGCGCCCGACCACCTCGACGAGCGGCTGGCGCACGTCCTGGGACCCACCGGCGGGGTCGTCGTCTTCCACGAGCAGGTCATCGAGATCATCCGGGCCACCACCGGGCACGACCTGGCCCGGTCCGACGAGTACCGCCGCCACCTGGGGACCCGGGCCGGGCAGGAGGAGGTGGAACCGCAGTTCCGCCGGCTGGCCCTGGAGCGCGGTTACCCCCCGGCGACGGTCGACCGGATCTGGGACGTCCTCACCGCGTTCGCCTCGTTCGGCTTCTGCAAGGCGCACGCGGCGGCCTTCGCCCTCCCGACGTACCAGTCGGCGTGGCTCAAGGCGCACCACCCGGCGGCGTTCCTCGCGGGCGTCCTCACCCACGACCCGGGCATGTACCCCAAGCGGCTGATCCTCGACGACGCGCGGAACCTCGGCATCACCGTCCTCGGCCTCGACGTCAACGCCTCCGGCGACACCTACCGCGTCGAGAGGACCGACCCCCCCGAACCCCTCCCCGGCGACACCCTCGACCCCTGGCTCGGCGGTGGCGGCGCGCGCAACGCCGACGGCCTGGGGGAGGGCGTCGCGGACGGCACGGGTTTCGGGATCCGGCTCTCGCTCACCGACGTCAAGGGGATCTCGGCGGCGGAGGTGACGCGCCTCGTCGCCGGGCAGCCGTACCGGTCCCTGGCCGACCTGTGGCAGCGGGCGCGGCCGTCCCGGCCGGTCGCCGAACGCCTCGTCCTGGCCGGTGCGCTGGACTCCCTGCACGGCATGCGTCCGCTGGACCGCGTCGGTGCCCCCGCCCCCCGCCGCGGGAAGACCACCCGGCGCGACCTCCTCCTGCAGGTCGCCGAGCTGGAGCGCTGGAGCCGGTCCGGCGCGAACGGCTCCGCCCCGCGGCGGGCGGCGCGCCCGGCGCGCGGGCCCCTGGACGTCCGCGCCGCCGCCGCGGCCCAGTCGCGGGCGGCCCGTCCCGTCGACGACTCCGCCGGGGCGGTCCAGCTGGCCCTCGACCTCGGCGGGGCTCCCGAGGAGGTCGCCGTCAGCGGGCTGCCCGAGATGACCGGCCCCGAACGGGTCCGCGCCGAGCTCGACGTGCTCGGCCTGGACGTCAGCGCCCACGTCGTGGACCCCTACGTCCCGCTGCTGCGAGCCCTGGGGGTCACCCCGGCCCGGGAGCTGCGGTCGCGGCGCAGCAGGGCCGAGGTCCTCGTCGGCGGGGTCAAGGTCGCCACCCAGACCCCACCGGTCCGCTCCGGCCGGCGGGTCGTCTTCCTCACCCTCGACGACACCACCGGACCGGTCGACGCGACGTTCTTCGAGGACGCGCAGGGCCCCTACGCCGCGACGGTCTTTCACTCCTGGCTGCTCCTGGTGCGCGGGGTGCTGCGCCGGACCGGCCCGCGGGGGGTGTCCCTGCGGGCCACGGGCGCCTGGGAGCTGCCGGTGCTGCAGGAGGCATGGACCGCCGGTGGGGTCGACGCGGTCCACGCGCTCCTCGCCGCCGCCCCCGACCCGCGGTACTCGCACGCCGCCGCCGGGGCCGCGGCCGCCAGCAGGTCCAGCCGGCCGGTGGTGGTCCCCCCGCCCCTCGGGGACCGGGGGTCCTCGGCGCCGGGCCCGGGTGCCCGGCGGGTGCTGGTGCACGCCAGCGGCTTCCTGCAGTCGCCCTACGCCGACCTGCGGCCCGCGGGGGAGGACCCCCGCAACTCCCGTGCCCTCGGCCGGGTGGAGGGCGCCGGGGACGTCCCCGACCGCAAGCTGTGGCACTCCAGCTCCGGCAGCTCGGGGCGGTGACCCCGACGGTGACCCCGCCGGTGGCCGCAGCGGCGACCTCGGCGGCGAGCGCGGCGGCGACCACGGCGAGCGCGGCGACCGCGGCCGGTACGGCGCGCGGGCCCCTCCTCGCGGGGTGTCTAGGGTGGGGACGCGCAGCACCACCCGCACGAGGCTGGAGGAACGAGTGGCGAAGGACCGGGGTCGCCCCCGCACGTCGACGGTTCTCTGGGAGGGGGTCCAGCGGCTGCTCACCGAAGCCGCCGCCGACCGGGGCGGCGACGAGCTCGCCGTCGTCGACCTCGGTGGTGGTACGGGCGGGCTGGCCGTGCGCGTCGCCGGTCTCGGGCACCGCGTCGTCGTCGTCGACCCCTCGCCCGACGCCCTCGCCGCGCTGGAGCGCCGCACCGTCGAGGCCGGCCTGTCGGACCGGGTCCGCTCCGTCCAGGGGGACGCGACCGAGCTGTCCGACCTGCTCGCCCCCGGCAGCGCCGACGTCCTGCTGTGCCACGGCGTCCTGGAGGTCGTCGACGACCCGGTCGCGGCCCTGCGCGCCGCCCACGACACCCTGCGCCCCGGGGGGCGGCTCAGCCTCCTCGTCGCGCAGTGGCCCGCGAGCGTGCTCTCGCGCGTCCTGGCCGGTCAGCTCGCCCAGGCCCTGCACGTCCTGTCGGACGAGGGGCGGCGCTGGAGCCCCCACGACCCGCTGCGCCGCCGGTTCGACCGGGCCGGCGCGACGGCGCTGGCCGAGCAGGGGGGTTTCACCGTCACCGCGGTCGAAGGCACCCGCACGTTCAGCGACCTCGTGCCCCCGGCCAGCGCCGAGTCCGACGACGACCGCGCCCTGCTGCAGCAGCTGGAGTCGCTGGCCGCGGCGGAGGAGGAGCTCCTCGTCCTGGCCGCTCAGCTGCACCTGCACGCGACCCGCTGACGCCCCCGCGGCGGCGGGCCGGGGCGGGACCCGGTGAGCCGCCGCCCGGTGCCGCGCCCCGGCACTCCCGGGGGGTGGGGCCTGGACCGCGACGACACCGGGTGCACCGTGCTGCACGTCGACATGGACGCCTTCTACGCCTCGGTCGAGCTGCTGCGCCGTCCCGACCTCGTCGGGACGCCGGTCGTCGTCGGCGGCGGGAACCGCGGTGTCGTCCTGTCGGCGACCTACGAGGCCCGCCGGTTCGGGGTGCACGCGGCCATGCCGATGGCCCGCGCCCGACGGCTGTGCCCGGCGGCCACCGTCCTCGCCCCGCACCACGAGGACTACGCGCGGATCTCGGCCGGGGTCATGGAGGTCTTCCGCTCGGTCACCCCCCTCGTGGAGCCGCTCAGCCTCGACGAGGCGTTCCTGGACGTCGCCGGCGCGGTGCGCCGGCTCGGCAGCCCCGCCCGGATCGGGGAACTGCTGCGCGCGCGGATCGCCGACGAGCAGGGCATCACCTGCTCGGTGGGCGTCGCGTCGACGAAGTTCGTCGCGAAGCTCGCCTCCGGCGGGGCCAAGCCGGACGGTCTGCTCGTCGTCCCGCACGCCCAGACGGTCACCTTCCTGCACGCGCTGCCCGTCGGCGCCCTGTGGGGGGTGGGGGAGCGCACCGAGGAGGCCCTCACCCGCCTCGGTCTGCGCACCGTCGCCGACATCGCGCACACCCCCGTGGCGACCCTGACCCGGGGGCTGGGGGAGGCGACCGGCCGCCACCTGCACGCCCTGGCCTGGGGCCGGGACGAGCGGCGGGTCGTCGCCGCCGTCCCCGAGCGCAGCATCGGGTCCGAGGAGACCTTCCCCCGCGACGTCGACGACCCCCGGCACGTCCACCGGGAGCTGCTGCGCCTGGCCGAGCGGACCGCCGCCCGCGCCCGGGCGCAGGGGCTGGCCGGCCGGACGGTCGTCCTGAAGGTCCGGTTCTCCGACTTCACGACGATCACCCGGTCCCGGACCCTGCGGGAACGCACCGACGTCACGCGGGAGATCCACGCCACCGCCCGGGACCTGTTCGACGGGCTGGGTCTGGAACGCGCCCGGTTGCGGCTGGTCGGGGTCCGCCTCGAGGGGCTGGCGGACTCCGCCACCGCTCCCCGTCAGCTGGTCCTCGGCGAACGGGCTCACGGCTGGCGCGAAGCCGACGGGGCGGTGGACCGGGCCGGGGCCCGCTTCGGGGCGGGCAGTGTGAGACCCGCCACCCTGCTGCCGCCCCCCTGACCGGTCCGTGCCGGTCAGCAGGGCCGTGACCTGCGGTGGAACCCATCCCGGTGCTGTGTCGTTCCCCCGGCGGAGGGACGAGACACGCCAACCGCACTGCAGCACCAGCGGGTGTGAGGGACGATGTGGTAGGTCGAGTTTCGCCCACCGCCGCAGGGACATATCCTTGGACGACAACGTGCGCACGCCAGGAGGTACAGGTGCCGCTCTCGGAACATGAGCAGCGTCTGCTCGAGCAGATGGAACGTGCGCTGTCCGCGGACGATCCCAAGTTCGCCAACGCCATGAAGGGCTCCCGTCACGGACGCGCCGCCAAGCGGCGCCTCCTCGTCGGCATCGCTGCCGTCGTGGTGGGTCTCGTGCTCCTGATCATCGGGGCCAGCACGAGTCAGATCTGGCTGGGAGCAGGCGGTTTCATCGTCATGCTCGCCGGCACGATCTGGGCCTTCTCGCCGGCTCGGGGAACCCACGGCACGGCCAGCGGGCAGCCTCCCACCACGGGTGCACCGCGCCCGCCGCGACCGGGCCGGTCACGACGGAGCGGTTCGTTCATGGAACGTCTCGAGCAGCGATGGGACCGCCGACGCGGTCAGTGGTGATCGTTCCCCGCCCCGTCCGACGGGGTGGGGACCGGAACGAGGAACGGGCGCCGTGGGACTCCACGGCGCCCGTTCCTCGTTCCCGGCCGCCCCGACAGGTCCCGGAGCCGGAGGACCCGGCGCCCCGGCGGCCTCCCGCCGGGACGCCGGGCGGTCCGGGACGCCGGGCGGTGGGGGTCAGTCGCGGTCCCACCAGTCCAGCGCCCGCCGCACCCCGGCCATCGGCAGCAGCCGGGCCCGCCACCGCAGCCACCGCGGCCGACCCGCCGCCACCGCCTCGACGACGACGTCGACGTGCGAGCGCACGAGCCGCCCCGTCTGGCTCGCCGTCCGCTGCTCGACCATGACCCCGCCGGCCGGGACGTGGCCGCCGCTCCCGAACCGGGCGCCCTCGACCGCGGCCAGCAGCCGGCTCAGCTCGTCCGCCGCCGGTGACCCCGGCTCGGTGAACTCCGACAGGGTCGCCGCGCGCCGGCGCGGCGTCGTGGAGGCCGGCCAGCGCAGGCCGAGGTCGTGCACCCGGTCCTCCAGTTCCTCCCACGCGGCTTCCGCCGACCCCGCGGCTTCCGCCGACCCCGCGGCGTCGCCGACCCCCGCCCAGCGCCGTCGAGACACCCACGAGGAGGACACCCGCGGCGTCAGCGCGGCGACCACCAGGAGCAGCGCTCCCAGGACCCACCCCCAGGGCAGGGCCAGGAACCGGTCCCACCCGGTGGGTTCGGCCTGCGCCGCGGGGTCCGCCGTCGCGGAGGTCGACGTCGTCGCCGACCCGGCCGGTGCGCTCGCCGCGGCGCTGGGCAGCGGCGCGTTGGCCGACGCGGCCGGGGCCGAGGGGATCGGCTGCAGCGGCTGGGTGTACGCCGGGGACTGCCCGGTGCGGGTCGCCGGGGTCGGCTCGAAGCGCGTCCAGCCGACCCCCTCGAAGTACAGCTCCGGCCAGGCGTGCGCGTCCTGCGCGCTGATCCGGTAGCGCCCCGGGGAGGTCTCCTCCCCGGGCAGGAAGCCGATGGCCACCCGGGCCGGGATGTCCAACGAGCGGGCCATCACCGCCATCGCGGAGGCGAACTGCACGCAGAAGCCCGACTTCTCGGCCAGGAACGTCGCGACCGCGTTCGTCCCGCCGTCGTTCGGCGCCGTCGTGGAGTACGCGAAACCGCCGCTGGAGCGGAAGTAGCGCTGCAGGGCCGCGGCCCGCTCGTACGGGTCGCGGGCCCCGGCGGTCACCTGCTGGGCGGTCTCGGTGACGATCGCGGGCAGCTCGGGCAGTTCGGTGTACCGGTTCTGGACCTCCTCCGGCGCGCCCGAGGCCGACCGCAGCTCGCCCTCGGTCGGCTGGACCTCCAGGTGCGTGACCGCGTACTGCCGTCCCCGGGTGGTCTCCCCGTCCCCGACGACGTTGAGGCTGTCGGTCTCGTAGAGCCACTCGCCCGCGATGTCGACGCGCAGCGCCGGGTACGGCAGCGGCAGGTACGTCTGGTCCAGCCCGCGGATGGAGATCGACGTCGACCGGACGACCGAGGAGTCCCGCACGGCGTCGGACAGCCCCGGCGCCGGGGTCAGCCCGTCCTGCACCCGCTGGCTGCGGGGGATGTCGCCCCCGGTGCTGGGGGCCCAGGTCTCGCCGTCGAAGACGTCCGCCGTGACGATCCGCAACGGCGAGGGGTCCGGCTCGTCGGTCTCGTAGGTGACGATCGTCGCGGACGAGCGGGCCCCGAGCGAGGCCTTGAGGTTCAGGATGGGGTTGATCACCGCGATGGTGTCCCCCGGGCCGGTGTCGATCGTCAGGGGCCGCTCGTCCAGTCCCGGAACCGCCGCCGGGACGGCCACGGCCGCGACGAGCGCGACGGCCGCCGTGGCGCCCGCGGTCACCCCGGCGACGGTCCGCGGTCGACCGGAGCGGCCGGGGGCCGACCGCCAGACGGCGGTGCGCCCGCCGGCCAGCAGCACCAGGTACGGGATGCCGACGGCCACGAAGGCCAGGGCCCCGTACCCGCCGGGGGCCAGCGCCAGCGGGACGGCCATCACCGCCAGCAGGGGCAGGCCGGCCAGGGCCGGCCGGCGCAGCGTCACGGCGAACAGGTCCACGGCCAGGGCCACCAGCCCGGCCCCGGCGACCAGCAGCAGGCGCAGCCCGCGCAGGTCCACGGCCGGGACGCTGTAGCGCTGGATGACCTGGACCCCGTCGGTCGCGAGCGTCGCGAGGCGCTCGAACGTCGCGGGGGTGGGCACGACGCCGACCAGGGCCGTGCCGCCGCCGAAGAGGACCACCAGGACGCCCAGCAGGACGACGGCCTGCACCACGACGGCCACCGCGCGGCGGTGCAGGAGACCGCGCACGAGCAGCCCGGCCCCCGCGACGGCGCACACGGCCCCGAGGGCCCCGACCATCCAGCCGGAGGAGACGACCAGGGGCCGCATGCCGGCGACGGCGGCGGCGCTGGCGGCGGCGGCCCAGAGGGCGGCTCGGGCGCTGCGGGTCACGGGGCGACCTCCCGGGAGGACGGGGCCCCGGGAGCCGGGGCCGGTGGTGGGGTGGACGGGCCGCCGCGCGAACCGGGGCGGGTCAGGCGGGACCACACGTCGGGGACGCCGTCGTGCGGCCCGGCCACCGCGGTGCGCCAGCCGGCGCGGGCGAGCACGAGCCGGGCCCGCTCCAGGCCCGGGGACGGCTCGTCGGCACCGGCCCAGCTCCCAGTGTGCAACAGCACCGCCAGGGCGGGGACGCCCAGGGGGCGGGCGGCGAGCAAGGGGGCCACGTCGTCCTCGTCGACGCGACCGAGGACGGCGACCAGGAGCGTCGACTCCGCCCGGCCCAGCTCGGCGGTGGAGCGGGCCAGGCCGTCGGCCCCGCCGGGGCGCAGGCGGGCCAGGGACCGCATGAGCCCGCGCACGGCGGACGTCTCGTCGAGCTCGCGGGGCGGGTCGTAGGCGCCGTCGTGCAGGAGCCGTACGCGGTGCCGGCGCCGCTGCAGGTGCGCGGCGGCGGAGGCGGCCGCGCTGATGCCCCACTCCAGCGACGAGCCCGCGCCGCGGCCGGCGTGGGCCTGTGCGCGGGTGTCGAGCAGGACCACGACGTCGGGCCGGCCGGGGTGCTCGTCGGAGCGGACCATGACCGCGCCGCGGCGGGCGGTGGAGCGCCAGTGCACGCGGCGCAGGTCGTCGCCCACCCGGTACTCGCGGATCGAGACGTCGTCGGGGGCGGCGGCCGCCGAGGCGCTCGCCGAGGAACCGCGGGCGCCGCCCAGCTCGCCGAGCGCCACCTCCGACAGCGGGTGCACCCGGGGCAGCACGTCGAGCGTGACCGAGCTCCCGACGACGCGGTGGGCGCGGACGAGGCCGAAGACGTCGAGGGCGACGAGGCGGGCGGGACCGAGGGTGTAGGAGCCGCGCGCCTCCGCCCTGACCCTGTACTCCAGGTCGAAGGTGTCGCCCTCGTGCACGCGGGGGACCGCGAGGCGGGCCGTCCCGCCCAGGGCCAGCGGGGCGGGGTCCTCCACGACGAGCCGCACCCCGGCCCGGCCGCCGGCGGTCAGGTGCAGCCGGACCGGGCTCGTGGACCCGGCCTCCACCAGCTCGTCCTTCGACCTCGACACGAGGTCGAGGGTCCGGACGGCCCGCGCGGTGGACCACAGCGCGACCGCCACCAGCACCAGCACCAGCACGCCGACCCGCAGGACGTCGCGCTGCCCCAGGGCGGCACCGCCGACGACGGCCACGAGCCCCACGGCCGCGAAGGCCCACCCCCGCGCCGTGGGGCGGGCGAGCGCCCGGGAGCCGCCGGCGGGTGGCGTGCTCACCGCGGGGAGGGCAGGGCCGTGGTGCGCAGCACGTCCCGGACGACGTCCGCCCCGTCGCGGCCGGCCAGCAGCGCGTCGGCGGTCAGCAGCAGGCGGTGGGCGACGACGGGCACGGCCAGGGCCTGCACGTCGTCCGGCAGGACGTGGTCGCGCCCCTCCAGGGCGGCGCGGGAGCGGGCCGCGCGCAGCAGGTGCAGGGCGGCGCGGGGGGAGGCCCCCAGCCGCAGGTCGGGGTGGGCGCGGGTGCGGCGCACGAGGTCCACGACGTACTGCTTGAGCGCGTCGGCGGCGTGCACGCCGCGCACGGCCCGCGACAGCGCCCGCACCTCGGCGACGTCCACGACGGCCCCCACCTCGTCCAGCGGGTCGGTGGCCCCGTGCTCGCTGAGCATCGTGAGCTCGGCCTCGGCGGAGGGGTAGCCCATCGAGATGCGGGCCATGAAGCGGTCGCGCTGGGCCTCCGGCAGCGGGTACGTCCCGTCCATCTCAACGGGGTTCTGGGTCGCGAAGACGATGAAGGGCCGATCCAGGCGCCACGTGGTGCCGTCGACGGTGACCTGCCCCTCCTCCATGCACTCCAGCAGCGCGGACTGCGTCTTGGGGGAGGCGCGGTTGATCTCGTCCCCGATGACGACGTTGGCGAAGACCGCCCCGGGGCGGAACTCGAAGGCGGCGCGCTCCTGGTTCCAGATGCTGGACCCGGTCACGTCGCTGGGCAGCAGGTCGGGGGTGAACTGGATGCGCCGGACGGTGCCCTCGACGGCCCGGGCCAGCGACTTGGCCAGCATCGTCTTGCCGACGCCGGGGACGTCCTCGACGAGCAGGTGGCCCTCGGCGAACAGGACGGTCAGCGCGAGCCGCACGGTGTCGTCCTTGCCCTGGATGACCCGGTCGACGGCTGCGGCCAGCGCGTCGGCGGTCCCGCGCAGCCGTTCGAGCGCGGCCGGCAGCTCCCGGGCGTCCAGCGGCAGGGGGTCGGCGGGGTGTGAGCCGGGAAGTGCGCTCGTCGTGGTCACGTGCCCTCGTCTCGTTCGGTGGACGTCCGCGGGTCCGAACGTCCGGGGGCGACGCCCCGTGCCCGCCCACCGGGCCGCGGGGACCGGCGTCCGGGCACCGGCGCCGGACGCCCCCACTCTGCCCCACGGGGCACCCCCCGCGCCCGTTCACCGCCGGACCTGTCCCACCCCCCCGCCCCCGCGCCCCCCACTTCCCTCCACGGGAGCGCCCCGGGGCGCTCCGGAGCCGCTCCAGGAGGGGTCCGGGGGGCCTCACCGGCGGACGGTGGTCGTTCACGGCCGCGAGGGCCCCCCACCGCGCCCCACCTCTCTGACCTGCGCCGACGCGCAGTCACGCCGTCACTCTGGGTCGACTGACGTTGACGGTGGAGGAAAGTGGAGTACCGTGGAGGAGTGCGGTCCACACCGGACCGGACAGCAGGGCTCGACGAGGACGACAAGACCGTCCGGTGGGGGTTGCGCGGTGTTCCTGGGCACCCACACCCCCCGTCTGGACGACAAGGGGCGGTTGATCCTCCCGGCGCGCTTCCGGGACCAGCTGCTCGACGGACTGGTCATCACCCGGGGGCAGGACCGCTGCCTCTTCATCTTCACCATGCAGGAGTTCCAGCAGATGCACGAGGAGCTGCGGCGGGCGCCGCTCACCAGCAAGGAGGCACGCGACTACCAGCGCGTCTTCCTGTCGGGTGCCTCGAGCGAGATGCCGGACAAGCAGGGCCGCTTCACCATCCCACCGAACCTGCGGCAGTACGCGGGCCTGGACCGGGACGTCGCCGTCATCGGCGCCGGCAGCCGGGTCGAGGTCTGGGACGCCCCGACCTGGGACGCCTACCTGGCAGGTGCGGAGACCTCCTTCGCCGAACGCGACGGGGAGGTCCTGCCCGGGATCCTCTGATCCCCTCCCGAGCCCGACCGGGCTCGGGGGAACCGCCGGACGCGGCCTCCAGCCGCTCGGACCCGGCGGTCCTGACACCACTTCCCCGGTGCCAGGGCCGACGGGCACGAGCGGATGGGGACCGGGCCCGACGGCGCACGACGGCAGGACACGGGACAGGGAACGGCTCGGGCGGGTGGAGCAGGGGGTGGGCACGGTGGGCGAGCAGCGTCCCGTCGCCACCGCGCCCCGGGACGGTTCCGCCGACGACCTCGCCGCGCACGCCGCCGCCCGGCACGCCTCCGTGCTGCTCGCGCGCTGCACCGAGGTCCTGTCCCCGGCCCTGACCCGCCCGGGCGCCGTCAGCGTCGACCTCACCCTGGGCATGGGCGGGCACGCCGCCGACCTCCTGCGCCGCCACCCCGGTCTGCACGTGGTCGGCATGGACCGCGACCCGCAGGCGCTGGAACTGGCCGCGCACCGCCTGCACGAGTTCGCCGGCCGGGTCACCTTCGTGCACAGCGTCTCGGACCGGTTCACCGACGCGCTCGACGAACTCGGCCTCGACGAGGTCGACGCCGTGTTCCTCGACCTCGGGGTGTCCTCCCTCCAGCTCGACGACGACGAGCGGGGTTTCTCCTACGCGCGCGACACCGCGCTGGACATGCGCATGGACCCCACCACGGGACCGACGGCCGCCGACCTGCTGAACACCCTGTCGCACGGCGAGCTGACGCGGGTCCTGCGGGTGTACGGCGAGGAGAAGTTCGCCCCGCGGATCGCGTCGGCCGTCCTGCGCGAACGGGCGGCCGAACCCTTCACGAACTCCGCGCGACTCGTGGACCTGGTGCGCGCCAACGTCCCTGCCGCCGCCCGCCGCACCGGGGGGAACCCCGCCAAGCGGACCTTCCAGGCGTTGCGGATCGCCGTGAACGACGAACTCGGGGTCGTCGAGCGCACCCTGCCGGCGGCCTTCGAGCGACTCGCGCCCGACGGCCGGCTCGCCGTCCTGACGTTCCACTCCCTCGAGGACCGCATCACCAAGAACGTCCTGCGCGAACTGTCCACGAGTTCCGCGCCCCCGGACCTGCCGTTCGTCCCCGCCGGTTCCGGGCCCCGGGCCGAACTCCTCACCCGCGGGGGCGAACAGGCCGACGAGGACGAACTCGCGGAGAATCCCCGCGCGGCCTCGGCGCGCCTGCGTGCGGTGCGCCGGCTGCCGGACGAGGATCGAGACGGTTCCACCGGTCGCGGTCCAGGACGGGGCGCCCCGGGGAACCGCCGCCCGCAGTCGACGACGAAGAACCCCCGCCCGCACCAGCACCTCGAGCCGGACGAGCCCGGCACGACCGACGGAAGGACGCCGTGATGAGCCAGCCCCTGATCGCGGCCCGGAACGCTCCGGTCCGCCAGCTCAAGACGTCCCCGGACGCCCGTCCCGAACTCCAGGTCATCGCCCCGCCCGTCCGGCCCCGGCTGCGGCTGCCGCTCCCGGTCGCCTGCGTCGTGCTGCTGACCCTCGGGCTGCTCGGGCTGCTCATGACGAACATCGCCATCGCCGGCGACGCGTACGAGATCACCGACCTGCAGGTGACGTCCGGGCGCATCGCCGACCAGCAGCAGGCCGTCGCGGAGTCCCTCGCCCGGCAGTCCTCGCCCGAGCAGCTCGCCGCCCGCGCCGCCGAGCTCGGGATGGTCCCCGCGCCCGACGCGGTGCACCTGACGAGCTCGGGCGCGGTGGGCGAGGCCACCCCCGCTCCCACGCCGTCCGCCACCGCCGGGACCCAGGGCCGGACCCCGGCGAACTGACCGCAGCCGCCCACCCGTCCCGAGTCCGAGAGGTCACCGCGTGTCCCGTCCCCGTCGCTCCGGCGCGTCCCGTCCCGACGCCCCGCGCCCGGACATGCGGATGCGGGTCTACACCCTGGGCGTGCTGGGCGGGCTGACCGTGCTCGGCGGCCGCCTGGTCCAGCTCCAGGGCGCCGACGCCTCGCAACTGGCGAACGACGCGCTGAAGCAGCGGACCTCGAAGACGACGCTGTACGCCAAGCGCGGCGACATCCTCGACTCCTCGGGGGTCGTGCTGGCGACCTCGGTGGAACGGCGCGACGTCATCGCCGACCCGCGGACCATCGCCGGGTTCAACCTGCGCAACGGCAAGCCGTACGAGGAGGGACGCGGCACCGGCCCGGAGGGGGCGGCCGCGCTCCTGGCCCCGGTCCTGGGCATCGACCTCGCGACGCTGACGGCGAAGCTGACGGGCACCAACCGGTACGCGGTCGTCGCGATGGGCATCACCCCGCAGCTGTGGCAGCAGGTCTCCGACCTCGGGATCAGCGGCATCACCTCCCGGCGCCAGACCCAGCGCATCTACCCGACCGGCTCCGCGTCCTCGACCCTGGTCGGGGTCCTGGGCACCCCCGAGGAGACCGAGGGCGGCGAGTTCACCGACCGCCCCCTGTCGGGTCTGGAGATGGCGCGCAACTCCCTGCTGGTCGGCACCGACGGCTGGATGCGCTACGAGCGCAGCGCCGGCGGTCAGGAGATCCCGCTGGGCGACAGCGAGATCACCGAACCGGTCGACGGCACCTCGCTGCACCTGACGATCGACTCGGACCTGCAGTGGAAGGCGCAGAGCGCCATCGCGGCCAAGGTCGCCGAGACCGGTGCCGAGTCCGGCACCGTCGTCATCATGGACAAGCAGCAGCGGCTGCTCGCCCTGGCCAGCGCGCCGAGCCTGGACCCCGCGAACCTCGTCGGCTTCACCAACGACCAGCTGCAGAACACCGCGCTGACCAAGGTCTTCGAACCCGGGTCGACCGCGAAGGTCGTCACCCTGGCCGCGGCCCTGGAGGAGGGCGTCGTCACGGCGGACAGCCGGTTCACCGTCCCCGGGGAACTCGTCAAGTACGACAAGGCGTTCCACGACTCCCACGAGCACGGCGACGAGAAGCTCACCCTGGCCGGCATCCTCGCCGTCTCCAGCAACATCGGGACGATCCTGGCCGGGGAGAAGCTGGACGCCGACCTCAAGACGACGTCGAGGATCCTGCACGACTACCACCTGGCGTTCGGGTTCGGCGCCAAGACGACCCTGAAGTTCCCCGGCGAGAGCGGCGGCATCCTGGGCGACCCCGCGAAGTACTCCGGGACCCAGCGGTACACCGTCATGTTCGGCCAGGGCCTGTCGGTGACGGCCGTGCAGGCGGCCTCGGTGTTCGCGACCATCGCCAACGACGGCGTGCGCGTCGAGCCCACGCTCATCGCCGGGACCTCCGACCCGAACGGGAACTACCGGGCCGAACCGGGCGGGCAGACCTCCCGCGTGGTCAGCGCGGCGACCGCGAAGACGTTGCGGGACATGATGCAGTCCGTCGTCAGCGAAGCCGGCACGGCGGCCGCGGCCGAGATCCCCGGGTACCTGGTGGCCGGCAAGACGGGCACCGCCAACCGGTACGACGTCGACCTCGGCCGGTACGACGGGTACACCGCGTCCTTCATCGGCCTGGCTCCGGCCGACGACCCCGAACTCGTCGTCGCGGTGATCCTGCAGGACCCCAAGACGAACTACTACGGCGGCTCGGCGGCCGGCCCGGTGTTCAAGGACGTCATGACGTACGCGCTGGCGCGGCGCGGGATCGCCCCCTCCGCCGAACCCCCCGCGGACCTGCCCCTGACGTGGGGCGGCGACGAGGCGGCCGAGCAGAGCATCAGCACCGGTGCGGTCGGCGACACGGTGGGGCAGTGAGTCCGGCACGATGAGCGACACCACAACGGTGCGACACGGGGCGACCGGTGCGGGCCGGGCGTCCGGGACGGGTAGCCTCCCACCGTGCCGATGACCGACGGGGAACGACCCACCCTCGGGGACCTGGCCCAGGTCCTCGGCACCCCCCTCCCCGGTGCGTCGACCGCCCACCCCTCCACGACGGTCACCGGGGTCACCCTGGACTCCCGCCGCGTCCAGCCCGGTGACCTCTACGCGGCGCTGCCGGGCGCCAACGTCCACGGCGCGCGGTTCAGCGCGCAGGCCGCGGCCTCCGGCGCGGTGGCCGTGCTCACCGACCCCGCCGGGCAGCCCGACGCCGCCGCCACCGGACTGCCCGTCCTCGTGGTCGACGACCCCCGCGCCGTGCTGGGCGACCTGGCCGCCCGCGTCCACGGCCACCCCGGGCGGGCGCTGCGGACCGTCGGCGTCACCGGGACGAACGGCAAGACGACCACCGCCTACCTGGTCGAGTCGCTGCTGCGCGCCGCCGGCTGGACCACGGGACTGCTCGGCACGATCGAGACCCGCGTCGCCGGCGAGCGGATCAGCAGCGTCCGGACCACCCCCGAGGCCCCCGACCTGCACGCGCTGCTGGCGCGGATGGTCGCCGCGGGCGTGCGCGGGTGCGCGCTGGAGGTGTCCTCGCACGCCCTGGCCCTGCACCGGGTCGACGGGCTCGTCGTCGACGTCGCCGCGTTCACCAACCTGTCCCAGGACCACCTGGACTTCCACGGGTCCATGCAGGGGTACTTCGAGGCCAAGGCCGCCCTGTTCACCCCCGCGCACGCCCGGCGGGGGATCGTCTGGGTCGACCCCGCCGACCCCGACCGCTGGGGTGAACGGCTCGCCGCCCGCGCCACCGTGCCCGTCGCCACCGTCGGCCCCGAGGGGGACTGGCGGGTGCGGGACGTGCGCACCGGCCGGGCCCACAGCACGTTCCGGCTGACCGGGGGCGGACCGGGCCGCGAGGTCGACCTGCAGCTGCGCTGCCCGCTGCCGGGGGAGTTCAACGTCGCCAACGCCGCGCTCGCGGTCGTCGCCGCCCTCGAGCTCGGTCTCGACCCCGGGCTGCTGCCCGGCGCGCTGGCCGCGGCCGAGGGCGTCCCCGGCCGCATGCAGCCCGTGGAGCGCGAGGGGGCGCCGCTCGTCGTCGTCGACTACGCGCACACCCCCGACGCCCTCGACCGCGTGCTGCGCACGCTGCGGGCGGGCACCCCGGGCCGGCTGGTGGCCGTCTTCGGCGCCGGCGGGGACCGGGACCGCGGCAAGCGCCCGCTCATGGGGGCCGCCGTCGCCGCGGCCGCCGACGTCGCCGTCGTCACCGACGACAACCCGCGCTCGGAGGACCCCGCCGCCGTCCGCGCCGCCGTCCTGTCCGGGGCCCGGTCGGTGACCGGCGCTCCGGCCGAGGTCGTCGAGGTGCCCGACCGGCGCGCCGCGGTCGCCGCGGCCCTGGCCCGCTGCACCGGCCCGCAGGACACCGTCCTGCTCGCCGGCAAGGGTCACGAGCGGGGCCAGGAGACCGCCGGGACGGTCGCCCCGTTCGACGACCGCGAGGTCGCAGCCCGAGAACTCGAGGAATGGCTCGCGGTGCACGCCGCGCGAGGAGGTACGCAGTGATCGCGCTGACCGCGGCCGAGGTCGCGGAACTGGCCGGGGGCGAGGTCCGCAGCGGACCGCCCACGGCCCGGACGCAGGGACCGGTGGTCATCGACTCCCGCGCCGCCGCACCGGGTTCGCTGTTCGTGGCCCTGCCGGGGGAACGGGTCGACGGGGCCGAGTACGCCGCGGCCGCGGTGAGCGCCGGGGCGACCGTCGTCCTGGCCCAGCGCGTCGTCGACCTGCCCGAGGGGGCCGCCCTGGTGCTCGTCGAGGACGGCGTCGCCGCCCTCGGCCGGCTCGCCGCGGCGGTCCTCGACCGGCTGCGCCGGGACGGTGCCGGCCCGCTGGTGGTCGGGGTCACCGGCTCGCAGGGCAAGACCACGACCAAGGACCTGCTGGCCCAGGTGCTGCCCGGCCCGGTCGTCGCCCCGCGGGGCAGCTTCAACAACGAGATCGGCGCCCCCCTGACGGTGCTGCGCGCCGACGGCACGACCCGCTCCCTCGTCGTGGAGATGGGGGCCCGCGGCATCGGGCACATCGCGCAGCTGTGCGCCGTGGCCCGCCCCGACGTCGGGGTCGAGCTCGTCGTCGGCGCCGCCCACGCCGGGGAGTTCGGCTCCCTGGAGGCCACCGCGCAGGCCAAGGGCGAACTCGTCGAGGCCCTGCGCCCGGACGGGCTCGCGGTGCTCAACGCCGACGACGACCGCGTCGCCGCCATGGCCTCCCGCACCGCGGCACGGGTCCTGACCTTCGGCCGCAGCCCGCACGCCGACGTCCGCGCCGACGACGTCGCGCTCGACGAGCAGGCCCGCGCCCGGTTCGTCCTGCGGTCCGGGACCGAGGCCGCCGAGGTCCGGCTGCGCCTGCACGGGGAGCACCAGGTGACGAACGCGCTCGCCGCCGCCGCCGTCGCCGTCGGCACCGGGACCCCGCTGGCCGACGTCGCGCGGGCGCTGTCGCGGGCCGAGGTCACCAGCCCCGGCCGCATGCAGGTCGTCGAGCGCGCCGACGGCGTGACGGTCGTCCACGACGCCTACAACGCCAACCCCGACTCGATGCGGGCGGCGCTGAAGGCCCTCGTGCAGATGGCCGGGTCCCGCCGGACGTGGGCGGTGCTGGGGGAGATGCTCGAGCTGGGCCCCGCCTCCCGCGACGAGCACGACGTCGTGGGCCGCACGGTGGTCCGGCTCGACGTCGACCAGCTCCTCGTCGTCGGCGCCGGCGCGCGCCCCGTCTACACCGGCGCGGTGATGGAGGGCTCCTGGGGCGAGGAGGCCGCGTTCGCCGAGGACGTCGACGCGGCCCTGGAGTTCCTCCGGGACCGGCTCGAACCCGGGGACGTGGTCCTCGTGAAGTCGTCCAACGGGGCGGGCCTGGCCCGGCTCGCCCAGACCCTGATCAGTGCGGAGGCGTCGGAGAAGTGAGGACCGTCCTCATCGCGGGAGCGTTCTCGCTCGTCGTCGCCCTCTTCGGGACACCGCTCTACATCCGGTGGCTCGTGCACCGGAAGTACGGCCAGTTCGTCCGCGACGACGGGCCGACGACCCACCACACCAAGCGCGGCACCCCCACCATGGGCGGTGTCGTCATCATCCTGGCCGCGCTGCTGGCGTACGGCGCGGCGCACCTGTTCACCGGCCGGGCCCCGACCGCGTCCGGGCTGCTCGTCCTCGGGCTCATGACGGGGCTGGGGGTCGTCGGCTTCCTCGACGACTTCCTGAAGATCTCCAAGCAGCGCAGCCTGGGCCTGACCGCCCGGGCCAAGCTCATCGGCCAGGGGGTCGTCGGCATCGCGTTCGCCGTGCTGGCCCTGCAGTTCCCCGCCGACGACAAGGGCGGCGCGACCCCGGCGTCCACGCACATCTCGGTGCTGCGCGACACCCCGCTCGACCTCGCCTGGTTCGGCGCGATCGGCGGCACGATCGCCTTCGTCGTCTGGGTGCTGCTCATCACCTCGGCCGTCAGCAACGGCGTGAACCTCACCGACGGCCTCGACGGGCTCGCCACGGGGGCCACGACGATGGTCCTGGCCGCCTACGTCCTCATCTGCACGTTCCAGTCGAACCAGAGCTGCTACACCCTCGCCGAGGTCGAGGCCCGCTGCTACGAGGTGCGCGACCCCCGCGACCTCGCCGTCGTGGCGGCCGCCGTCATGGGGGCCTGCTTCGGGTTCCTGTGGTGGAACGCCAGCCCCGCGAAGATCTTCATGGGCGACACGGGCTCCCTGGCCCTCGGCGGGGCGCTGGCCGGGCTGGCCATCCTGTCGCGCACCCAGATCCTGCTGGTCATCCTCGGCGGGCTGTTCGTCATCATCACGCTGTCGGTCATCCTGCAGGTCGGCGGGTTCAAGCTCACCGGCAAGCGCCTGTTCCGGATGGCCCCGCTGCAGCACCACTTCGAGCTGGCCGGCTGGGGCGAGGTCACGATCGTCATCCGGTTCTGGATCGTCGCCGGGCTGTTCGTCTCCCTCGGCCTGGGCATCTTCTACGCGCAGTGGGTGACGGGCGCGTGACCGTCTTCGAGTCCTGGCTCGGCAACCCCAACCCGCGCGCCGACGACACCGACCGCGTCCGGGAGCTGCGGCACGCCACCTCGCGGTGGGCCGGGCTGCGCACCCTGGTCACCGGCATCGGCCTGTCCGGCTTCGCCGCGGCCGACGCCCTCCTGGAGGCCGGCGCCGAGGTCGTCGTCGTCGACGCCGCGACGGGGGAGGCGCAGCGCGAGAAGGCGCAGCTGCTGGAGGTCCTCGGCGCGCGCGTCCACCTCGGCCCCGGGCACGTGACCGCCCCGCCGGAGCCGTGGGACGCCTTCGACCTCGTCGTCACCTCCCCGGGCTGGCACCCCGACGCCCCGCTGCTCGTCTCCGCCGCCCTGGCGGGGGTCCCGGTGTGGGGCGACGTGGAACTGGCCTGGCGCCTGCGGCCCGAGACCGGCGCGGCGCCGTGGCTGACGCTGACGGGCACCAACGGCAAGACGACCGTCGTGGAGATGCTCGCCTCCATGCTGCGGGCCGCGGGCCTGCGCGCGACCAGCGCGGGGAACGTCGGCACGCCCCTGGTGGAGGCGCTGCGCCACCCCGCCGGGTACGAGGTCCTCGCCGTGGAGCTGTCCAGCTACCAGCTGCACTGGCTCTCGACCGACCTGGAGAGCTCCGTGCGCCCCCGGGCCGCGGCCGTCCTGAACATCGCCCCCGACCACCTGGACTGGCACGGCTCGGAGCGGGCCTACGCCCTGGCCAAGGGCCGGATCTACCAGAACACCGAGATCGCCTGCGTGTACAACGTCGCCGACCCGCGCACCGAGGACCTGGTGCGCGAGGCGGACGTGGTGGAGGGCGCCCGCGCGATCGGGTTCACCCGCGCCGCGCCGCGGCTCTCGATGCTCGGCCTGGTCGAGGACGTCCTGTGCGACCGCGCCTTCGTCGAACAGCGACAGTCCCACGCCGCGGAGCTGTGCTCGCTGCGGGACCTGCGGCCCGAGGGCTCGGACGACCCGGTGGCCCCGCACACCGTCGAGAACGTGCTGGCCGCCGCGGCGCTGGCCCGCGCGCACGGCGTCCCGCAGGTCGCGGTCCGCGACGGCGTCCTGGCCTTCCGCCCCGCCCCGCACCGGGTCGCGACCGTGCTGGACCCGCGGCGCTCGGCCGGGGTGCGGTACGTGGACGACTCCAAGGCCACCAACGCCCACGCCGCGAACGCCTCCCTGTCGGCGTTCGAGCACGTCGTCTGGGTCGCCGGCGGCGACGCCAAGGGCGCCGCGTTCGACGACCTCGTGAGCGCCCACGCGGGCCGGCTGCGGGCCGCGGTGCTCATCGGCCGCGACCGCGACCTGGTGGCGCAGGCGCTGCGGCGACACGCCCCCGAGGTCCCCGTGGTCCTGGTCGACCTCCCGCAGGATGGGTCCGTGAGCGAGCTGATGGACTCCGTCGTGGCGCGCGCCGCCGAGCACGCGCGCGCGGGGGACGCGGTGCTGCTGGCCCCGGCCTGCGCCTCGTGGGACCAGTTCCGCTCCTACGGGCACCGCGGCGACGAGTTCGCCGCCGCCGTCACCCGACGGTTCGCCGCGGGGGCCTGAGGTGGCCGTCGAGGGGACCCGCCAGCGCGTCCCGGGCTGGGTGGACCGCTCCCGCCGGCCGCAGTGGCTGGGTGCCACGGGGGACTGGGTCCGCGAGCGCACCCGCCTGCTGGACTCGCCGCTGGCGACCCACCACGTGCTGCTGGCCACCACGTCCGTGCTCGTCGTCATCGGGCTGGTCATGGTGCTGTCCAGCTCCAGCGTCGAGTCGCTCACCGCGAACGGGTCCCCCTACGCCATCTTCCGCAGCCAGGCGATGTTCGCCGTGCTCGGCGGCGTCGTCCTCGTCGTGGCCAGCCGCGTCCCGGCGCGGGCCTGGCAGCGGCTGGCGATCCCGGCGCTGCTCGGCTCGGCGCTGCTGCAGCTGCTGGTGTTCGTGCCGGGGATCGGCAAGGAGGTCGGCGGCAACCGCAACTGGATCCAGCTCGGGGGGCTGCAGGGGCAGCCGTCCGAGGCGGCCAAGGTGGCGCTGATCCTGGCCCTGTCCCTCGCCCTGACGCGGCGGCGGGACTGCCTGGGCGAACCGCTGAAGCTGGCCGGGGCGATGGCCCTGCCCGTGGGCCTCACCGTCGGCCTGGTGCTGCTGTCCCGCGACCTCGGGACCGCGCTGATCATGATCGCCGTGGTGGTGGTGATGCTGTGGGTCGCCGGCATCCCCGGCCGGTGGTTCGCGCTGGCCGGCGCCGGCGCCCTGGTGCTCGTCACGCTGCTCGTGGTGACGAGCGAGAACCGGATGAACCGCGTGCAGGACTGGCTCTCCGGTGCCGCGACGACCTCCGCGCAGATCCAGGGGCTGCAGTGGCAGCCCGTCCAGGGCAAGTACGCCCTGGCCTCCGGGGGGTTCTGGGGCCTGGGCCTGGGGGCCAGCCGGGAGAAGTGGTCGTGGCTGCCGGAGGCCCACAACGACTTCATCTTCGCCATCATCGGCGAGGAGCTCGGGCTGCCCGGGACGCTGACGATCCTCGTCCTGTTCGCCGTCCTGGCCCTGATGGTCCTGCGGCTGGTGCGGCGCTCGGAGAGCTTCTACGCCAAGCTCGTCGTCGCGGGCATCGGCGCGTGGATCCTCGGCCAGGCGGTCCTGAACATGGGTGTCGTGCTGAGCCTGCTGCCGGTCATCGGGGTCCCGCTGCCGCTCATCTCCCACGGCGGTTCCGCCCTGCTCCTGACGATGCTGGGCATCGGCATCCTGCTGTCCTTCGCCCGCGCCGAACCGGGCGCGCCCGAGGCGATCCGGGCCCGCGAGTCCGTGGTCGCCCGCTCCCTGGCCGTCCTCCCGCAGCGGGGGCGCTCCACCCGCACACGCACGACGAAGGGTCAGCGGTGAACGTCCTGCTCGCCGGCGGCGGCTCGACGGGGCACGTCGCCCCGTTGCTGGCCACCGCCGACCTCCTGCGCCGCCGCGACCCGGCGGCGGGGGTCCTCGTCCTGGGCACCGCCGAGGGGCTGGAAGCGCGCCTGGTGCCCCAGCGCGGGTACGACCTGGCCGTGGTGCCGCGGGTGCCGCTGCCGCGCAAGCCGTCGGGCGACCTGCTGCGGCTGCCCGGCCGGCTGCGCGCCGCCGTCGCCGGGGCGGCGCGGGCCCTGCGCGACGTGCGCGCCGACGTCGTCGTGGGCTACGGCGGCTACGTCGCCGTCCCCGCCTACCTCGCCGCCCGCCGCGCCGGGGTCCCGATCGTGGTGCACGAGCAGAACGCGCTGCCCGGGATCGCCAACCGCCTCGGGGCCCGGTGGGCCCGCAGCACCGCGGTCACCTTCCCCGGCACCCCCTTGCCGCACGCCGTCCACACCGGCATGCCGCTGCGCGCGGAGGTCGTCGCCCTGGCCGCGGCGACCGACCGGGACGCCCGGCGCCGCACCGCCCGCGCCGACCTCGGGCTCGACCCGGACGCCCCGACGCTGCTCGTCACCGGCGGCTCGCTGGGGGCTCAGCGCATCAACGACGTCCTCGGCGCCTGCGCGCAGGAGCTGACCGCGGCCGGGGTCCAGGTCCTGCACGCCTGCGGCCGGGGCAAGTCCGTCCCCCTCGCCGGCGACGTCGACCCCTCCCGGTACGTCGTGCGCGAGTACCTCGACGGGATGGACACCGCCTACGCCGCCGCCGACCTGGTGCTCGGGCGCAGCGGGGCCGGGACCGTCAGCGAGCTCACCGCCCTCGGCCTGCCCGGGGTGTACGTCCCGCTGCCCATCGGCAACGGCGAGCAGCGGCGCAACGCCGAGTCGGTCGTCGCGGCCGGCGGCGGGCTGCTGGTCGCCGACGCCGACCTCGACGTCGCGTTCGTGCGCTCGCGCGTGCTGCCGCTGCTGACCGACCCCGCCGCCCTGGCCGCCACCGCGCGCGCCGCGGCGGGGTTCGGGGTGCACGACGGGGCCGAGCGCCTCGTCGACCTCGTCGAGGCGGCGGCCCGGTGAGCGCGCTCGCGACCCTGGGCCGGGTCCACCTGCTGGGCCTCGGCGGCGTCGGGGTCTCCGGGGTGGCCCGTCTGCTCGCCGCCCGGGGCGTGACCGTCTCGGGCACCGACTCCGTCGACTCGCCCACGCTGGGGCGGCTCGGCGAGCTCGGCATCCGCACCTTCGTCGGGCACGACCCGGCGAACCTCGGCGACCTCGGGCCCGGGGACACCCTCGTGGTCAGCTCGGCCGTGCGCGCCGCGAACCCCGAGCTCGTCGCGGCCCGCGAGCGGGGGCTGCGCGTGCTGCACCGGTCCCAGGCCCTCGCCGCCCTGATGGCGGGCCGGCGGGGGGTCGCCGTGGCCGGCACGCACGGCAAGACGACGACCACCTCGATGCTGGCCGTGGCGCTCGTCGCCGCCGGTCTCGACCCCTCGTACGCGATCGGCGGGGAGCTGACCGGCGGCAGCGACGGGGGAGCGCGGCACGGGTCGGGGCCCTTCGTCGCCGAGGCCGACGAGTCCGACGGTTCCTTCCGCGAGTACGAGCCCGTCGTCGACGTCGTCACCAACGTCGAGCCCGACCACCTCGACCACTACGGCACCGCGCAGGCCTACGCCGCCGCGTTCGAGGAGTTCCTGGCCCGGCTGCAGCCGGGCGGGCTGCTCGTGGCGTGCGCCGACGACCCGGGGTCGGCGGCCCTGGCGCGCACGGCCCGCGAGCGGGGCGTCCGCGTCCGCACCTACGGCACCTCCGCGACCGCCGACGTCCGGCTGACCGACGTGCGGCTGGGCACCGCGCCGAGCGCGGTCCTGACCGACGACGGGGTCGCGCGAGAGCTGCGGCTCCGCGTCCCCGGCGAGCACAACCTGCGGAACGCGGCGGCGGCCTACTGCGCCGCCGTGGAGCTCGGGGCCGGCCCCGCCGCGGTGCTGGAGGGGCTGGCCGGGTTCGGCGGGGCCCGGCGCCGCTTCGAGCTGAAGGGCGAGGCCGCCGGGGTGCGCGTCGTCGACGACTACTCCCACCACCCCACCGAGGTCGAGGCGCTGCTGCGCGCGGCCCGGCCGGTCGCCGGCGACGGCCGCGTCGTCGTCGTGTTCCAGCCGCACCTGGTCAGCCGGACCCGCACTTTCGCGGCCGAGTTCGGCCGGGCGCTGGGACTGGCCGACGAGGTGGTCGTCCTCGACGTCTACGTGGCCCGCGAGGACCCCGACCCCCAGGTCACCGGGGCGCTGGTGGCCGACGCGGTCCCGCTCCCGCCGGGGCACGTGCGGTTCGTCCCCGGGCTCGAGGCGGCGACCGGGGTGCTCGCCGACCTGGTCCGCCCCGGGGACCTGCTGCTGACGGTGGGGGCCGGGGACGTCACGGCCCTGGGTCCGCGGGTCCTCGACGCGCTGGCGGCCCGCTGATGGCCTCGCGCCCGACGCGGCCGCGGCAGCCCCCGGCGGCCCCGCCCGAGCCGGAGCCGAAGGTGGCGGGCACCCCGCAGCGCCGCCGCGCGCTGCGGGCCGCGGGCACGTCCACGACGGTGTCCCGGGCTTCCTCGCCGGCCGCCCCCTCGCCGCGCCCGCGACCGGCGCCGCGCCGGGCCGCGGCCCCGCGCACCGCCCCGCCGGCCGCCGCGCGGTCGCGGGCGCGCGCGGGGGAGGACGTGGCCGACCTGGCCGGTGCGCGCGAGGCGCGCCGGTGGCGGCCGGGTCGGCGGGCGCTGGGCGCCCTGGGGGGCCTGCTCGTCCTGGCCGTCGCCGCCGGCTGGCTGCTGCTGGCCTCGCCGTGGCTGCGGGTGGAGACGATCCGCACGACCGGTCTGGAGCGCACCGACCCGGCTGCGGTGGCCTCGATCCTGGACCGGGCCCGCGGGAGCGCGCTGGCGGGGGTGAGCACCCGTTCGCTCAGCCGCGAGGTCGAGGACCTGCCGCTGGTCGAGCGGGTCGACGTCACCCGCTCCTGGCCCTCGACCCTCGTGGTCGCGGTGCACGAGCGCCAGGCCGTCGCGGCGGTCCCCTCGACCTCGGGGGGCGTGGACCTCGTCGACGGCGAGGGCAACGTCCTCGTCCACGAGGCGAGCGCCCCGGCCGGTGTGCCGACCCTCGACGTGGACGTCGCCGCCGCGGGCAGCGACGCGCTGACGACGGCGATCGCGGTGAACGCGACGTTGTCGAACGAGCTGCGCAGCCGGGTGTCGTCGATCTCCGCGACGGGTCCGGACGCCGTGACGCTGCACGTCGAGGGCGGTCCGGAGGTGTTCTGGGGCGACGACGGCCGCCCCGAGCGCAAGAGCGAGGTGCTGCTGCGCCTGCTGGCGGAGGACGCGGTGGCGGGGGCGCGGAGCGTGGACGTGTCCGCTCCCGACGCCCCGGCCGTCACCCCCTGACGCGCGGGTCCGCGAACGTCCGGGGTGCGGGGAGCCGGCTCTGTCCGGCAACTGCGCGTCACCTTCTGTTCACTCCGAGCGATTTGAGGGCTGGATCACCCGTCTGCTCGGGGTGTTGTCGCGACACGCCGCACGATCGGTTGCAGTCGGGCCGCTTCGCTCCCTACGGTCACGCCCAGAAGAAGATGACATAACGTTGACCCTCTACCTGAGGGTCAGGGTTGGCTCCATCGAACAGACAGATCAGGCGAAAGAGGCGAGAGGCAACCACCGTGGCAGCTCCGCAGAACTACCTAGCGGTCATCAAGGTCGTCGGCGTCGGCGGCGGTGGTGTGAACGCGGTCAACCGGATGATCGAGGTCGGCCTCAAGGGCGTCGAGTTCATCGCCGTCAACACCGATGCGCAGGCCCTCCTGATGTCGGACGCCGACGTCAAGCTCGACGTCGGCCGCGAGCTCACCCGCGGGCTCGGCGCCGGCGCGGACCCCGAGGTCGGCCGCAAGGCCGCCGAGGACCACGCCGAGGAGATCGAGGAGGTGCTCAAGGGCGCCGACATGGTCTTCGTCACCGCCGGCGAGGGCGGTGGCACCGGCACCGGCGGCGCCCCCGTCGTGGCGCGCATCGCCCGCTCCCTGGGCGCCCTGACCATCGGCGTCGTGACCCGCCCGTTCGTCTTCGAGGGCCGTCGCCGGGCCAACTCGGCCGAGAGCGGCATCGCCGAGCTGCGCGACGAGGTGGACACCCTCATCGTCATCCCCAACGACCGGCTGCTGTCGATCTCCGACAAGCAGGTCAGCATCCTCGACGCCTTCAAGTCGGCCGACCAGGTCCTGCTCTCCGGGGTCCAGGGCATCACCGACCTCATCACCACGCCCGGCCTGATCAACCTCGACTTCGCCGACGTGAAGTCGGTCATGCAGGGCGCCGGTTCGGCCCTCATGGGCATCGGCTCGGCCCGCGGTGACGACCGGGCCATCCACGCCGCGGAGTCCGCGGTCAACTCCCCGCTGCTCGAGGCGAGCATCGACGGCGCCCACGGCGTCCTGCTGTCCATCCAGGGCGGCTCCGACCTCGGCCTGTACGAGATCAACGAGGCGGCGCGGCTGGTCCAGGAGGCGGCCCACCCGGAGGCGAACATCATCTTCGGGACGGTCATCGACGACGCCCTGGGCGACGAGGTCCGCGTGACCGTCATCGCCGCGGGCTTCGACGCGGGCACCCCCAAGTCGCGTCGCGACGAGCGCGCCCTCGGCCAGGTCTCCGGCCGCCCGGTCCCGGCCAGCGCGGTGCCGCCGCGCGCCACCCGCCCGGCCGCGACGCCCGAGCCGGCGCACACCCCGGCCCCGCAGCCGCAGTACACCCAGGCGCAGCCGCAGCAGCCGGCGTACACCCCGCCGCAGCCCGCCCAGCCGGCCCCGCAGCCGCAGTACGCGCAGCCGCAGTACGCCCAGCAGCAGTACGCCCAGCAGCAGACCCCGCCGCCGGCCGCGCAGCACCGCTCGCCCGAGCCGCAGCAGCAGTACGCCCAGCAGGCGCCCCAGGTCGTGCCGACGCCCGACCCCGTCCAGGTGCCGCGCATCATCGAGCTGCCGCAGGACAACGCCGCCGTCCGCCGTCCCGGGCGCGTGCGCCCGGAGGAGGACGACCTGGACGTGCCCGACTTCCTCAAGTGAGGGCCGCGGTCCGCACGAGGTGAGCACGACGACCGTCCCGCTGCTGGACGCCGGCCTGCCGGCCGGCGTCCGCGGCGGGTTCACCACCCGGGCCGGCGGGACGAGCCGCGCCCCCTTCACCGGGCTCAACCTCGGCGACCACGTCGGGGACGACCCCGGGGTGGTCCGCGCGCACCGGGAGGCCCTGCGCCGCAGCCTGCCCGCCGACGCGCTCGTCGTGCCGCAGCAGGTGCACGGCGCCGACGTCGTCGAGGTCGTGAGCCCGCCCGCCGGGCCGCCGCGGGCCGACGCCCTGTTCACCCGGGTCCCCGGCATCGCCCTGGCCGTCGTCGTGGCCGACTGCGTGCCGGTGCTGGTCGTCGACGCCGCGGCCGGTGTGGTCGGGGTCGCCCACGCGGGCCGTCCCGGCCTGGTCGCCGGCGTCGTCCCCGCCCTGGTCCGGTCGATGCGCGCCGTGGGCGCCACCCGCCCCGTCGCGGTCCTGGGACCCTCCATCTGCGGCGGCTGCTACGAGGTGCCGCAGCGGATGGCCGACGACGTCGCCGCCGTCGAGCCCGCCGCCCGGGCCCGGACGCGCCGCGGCACCCCCGCCGTCGACGTCCCCGCCGGCGTCCTGGCCCAGCTGCGCGCGGCGCAGGTGCCGGTCACCCGCGTCGAGCGCTGCACGGCCGAGCACGAGGACCTGTTCTCGTACCGGCGCGACGGCTCCACCGGCCGCTCCGCCGGGGTGGTGGTGCTGGCGTGAGCCGCGAGCACGAGCTGTCCACGGCGCTGGCCGCGACCCGCGAGCGCGTCGCGCGCGCGGCGCGGGCCGCCGGTCGCGACCCCGCCGAGCTGACCCTCGTCGTGGTGACCAAGTTCTTCCCCGCCTCCGACGTGCGGGCCCTGGCCGGGCTCGGCGTGCGCGACGTGGGCGAGAACCGGGACCAGGAGGCCGGCGCGAAGGCCGCCGAGCTGTCCGACCTGCCGGACCTGCACTGGCACTTCGTCGGCCAGCTGCAGACCAACAAGGTGCGCTCGGTCGTCCGCTACGCGCGCGCGGTGCACTCGGTCGACCGCGCCCGCCTGGCGCAGGCCCTGGGGCGGGCCGCGGAGCAGGCCGGTCGCGACGTCGGCTGCTTCGTCCAGGTGGACCTGGCCCCCGCCCTCGGGCTGGAGCCGGACGCCGCGCGCGCGGGCGCCGCGGGGGAGGACGTCCTGCGGGTGGCCGACGCCGTCGCCGCGCACCCGGGCCTGCGGCTGCGCGGCCTGATGGCCGTCGCGCCCCGCGGGGTCGACCCCGCGCGGGCCTTCGCCGAGCTCGCACGCACCGCCGAGCGGGTGCGGCGGGTCCACCCCGGTGCGCGCGAGCTGTCGGCGGGGATGAGCGGGGACCTCGAGCAGGCCGTCGCGGCGGGTGCGACACACCTGCGTGTCGGCAGTGCGATCCTGGGATCTCGGCCCGGCGCGCGGTAGCGTCCCCGCATCGGTCCCCGTCCCCGGGAGACCGGCCGACGACACGACGAGCACGATCCCGAGGAGCCTGCGATGGCCGGCGCGCTGCGCAATGCGATGGTCTACCTCGGCCTCGCGGAGGACGACCGCTACGCCGAGGACGGTGAGGTCGAGCAGACCCGCCCGCGGCCCGAGGCCGCCCACCAGGTGCGGCACGAGCCCCGGGAGCAGCCGCGTCCCGAACCGCGCCTGGAGGTGCGGCACGAGCCCCGCCCCGAGCCGGCGGGCGAGCGGCGCACTCCCCCCACCACGACGGCCCAGGTGACCCCGATCAGGAAGCAGGTGGCCCACGTGGTCCCCCAGACCTCCAGCTCGTCGTCGGCGGCGTCCGAGCTCCACCGGATCACCACGATCCACCCGCGCACCTACAACGAGGCGAAGATCATCGGTGAGTCGTTCCGCGAGGGCGTCCCGGTCATCATGAACCTCACGGACATGGACGACTCCGACGCCAAGCGGCTCGTCGACTTCTCCGCCGGCCTGGTCTTCGGCCTGCACGGGGCGATCGAGCGCGTGACCGCCAAGGTCTTCCTCCTCTCGCCCCAAAACGTCGAGGTGGCGACGCAGGAGGAGGAGCGTCCGGTCGAGCGGACCTTCTTCAACCAGTCCTGACCACGCTCGGTCATCAGGCAGGATGAAGCAGTGGCCGTTGTCTTCAGCATCCTCGAGTTCGTCGTCCTGCTCTTCTTCATCTGCCTCATCGGCCGGCTGATCCTCGACTGGGTGCAGGCCCTATCGCGGGAGTGGCGCCCGCGGGGGGCCGTGCTCGTCGGCGCCGAGGCCGTCTACACCGTGACGGACCCGCCGTTGAAGGTCCTGCGCAAGGTGCTGCCGCCCCTGCGGCTGGGCGCGGTGCAGCTGGACCTGGCCTTCCTGGTGCTCGCGATCCTGTGCTCGATCCTCATGCCGACGTTCGACGGGCTGTCGAAGAGCTACGCCTGACCGCACCGCCCCGGGGGGTGCGGACGATCACGTCCGCTACCGTGAGGTCCGGACCGCTGCCCGACCGGGCGGCTCCGGCCACGACCAGCCCGTCAGCAGAGGTGTTGAAGATGCCGCTCACCCCCGAAGACGTCGTCGAGAAGCGTTTCAACCCCACGCGGGTGCGTGAGGGTTACGCCCAGGACGAGGTCGACGACTTCCTCGACGAGGTCGTCGCGGAGCTGCGCCGCCTCAACGGGGAGAACGCCGAGCTGCGCGGTCAGCTCAGCCAGTGCCAGGCCCGGGTCGCGGAGCTGACGCGCGCCGGGGCCCAGCCGGTCGAGGCGGAGGCTCCGGAGGTGCAGGAGGCGCCCGACGTGCAGGTCGTGGCCGAGCCCGAGCCCGCGCCCGAGCCCCCGCGACCGGTCGCGGCCGAGGCCGGGCCGGCGCCCGCCGCGACGGACGACGCGGCCGCCCGGGCGGCCGGCGTGATCGCGCTGGCCCAGCGGCTGCACGACGAGTACGTGCGCGAGGGCGAGGCGCAGCGCGACGCGCTCGTCCTGGCCGCCCAGGAGGAGGCCGAGCGCGTGGTGGCCGACGCCGAGGTCCGCCGGGACCGCGCGCTGGGGGAGCTGGAGAGCCGCAGGGGTGCCCTGGAGGACGTGATCCAGCAGCTGCACAGCCGGGAGACGACGTACCGCGAGCAGCTGGAGCAGTTCATCGCGACCCAGCTCGAGGACCTGCGCCGCGTCGCGCGGGTCGTGCCCGACGACGCCGTGAGCCGCTGACGCCCCACCGGTCCCCTCGACAGCCGCCACCCCCTCCGGGGGTGGCGGCTGTCGGCGTCCCGGGGGTGTCCGCCCCTCTCCGGGACCCCCGGACAGCCGAGCAGAGACAACTTTCTGTTTCCGGTTGCTCACACAGGGTGATTGTCCCTACTGTCTCCCCACGCGGCAGCACAGCCGCGCACGACGAGAGGGGGGACCACGATGCACGGAGTGTCCGCGGGGACGCCGGCGACGGCGCGGGCTGCGGCCGGGCCGGGCGTCACCGGGCGCGCCGCGCGCGCCGCGGCGGTGCGCGAGCTGCCGGTCAAGGACAGCGAGGAGGCCTGGACTCCCGACGAGCTCGCCGAGGTCCGGTCCGAGCTCATGGCCGAGGTCGACCGCCTCACCCGTCAGCTCGACGACGCCACCTCGTCCTTCTCGGCCCTGGTCCGCTCCAGCGCCGAGGGTGCCGGCGACGACCAGGTCGACCACGGCGCCACCACGGCCGGTCGCGAGCACGAGATGACCATCGTCAACAACGCCCGCGACCTGCTCGAGCAGACCCAGCGGGCGCTGGTGCGCATGTCCTCGGGCGCCTACGGCGTCTGCGAGGCGTGCGGCGGCGCGGTCGGCAAGGCCCGCCTGCAGGCCTTCCCGCGCGTGACTCTCTGCATGCCCTGCAAGTCCCGCGGCGAACGCCGCTGACCCCGTCCGCGGTGGTCGTGGCCCGGTCCGCCGGTCTGCGATCACCGCGGGGGCGACGGGCCGGTCGTGGGAGACTGGGCCCGCCATGAGCAAAGCCGAGAACGTCCCCCAGCGCCCCCGACGCGCCCTGTGGACCGTGGTGGTGTGGGCCGTCGTGTACGCGCTCGACCAGATCACCAAGGTCCTGGCCGTCGCGAACCTCGAACCGGCGACGGCCGAGCCGTTCCTCGGCGACTTCCTGCAGTTCTACCTGATCCGCAACCCCGGGGCCGCGTTCAGCTTCGCGACCGGTGCCACCTGGGTCTTCACCGTCCTCGCCGCCGCGGTCGTCGTCGTGGTGGTCCGCATGTCCCGCAGGCTGCGCAGCCTGCCGTGGGCCCTGGCGTTCGGGTTCCTGCTGGCCGGCGCCACCGGCAACCTCACCGACCGGCTGCTGCGCGAGCCCGGGTTCGCCCGCGGGCACGTCGTCGACTTCCTCATGCTGCCGAACTGGCCGATCTTCAACGTCGCCGACTCCAGCATCTGCGTGGCGGCGGTGTTCATCGCCGTCCTGGCCCTGCGCGGCGTCGGCCTCGACGGCGTGCGCGAGCGCGACCGCGCCGTGGCCCGGAGCGAGGCCGACGGTGCCTGAGCTGCGCAGCCTGCCCGTCCCCGACGGCCTCGAGGGCGAACGCGTCGACGCGGCGCTGTCCCGCCTGCTGGGCCTGTCCCGCACGCGGATCGCCGAGCTCACCGCGGACGGCCGGGTCGTGGTCGACGGCCGGGCCGTCGGCAAGTCCGACCGCCTGCGGGCGGGGTCCTGGCTGGAGGTCGAGGTCCCCGACCCGCCCGCCGCGCCGCAGGTCGTCGCCGAGACGGTCGAGGGCCTGACGATCGTGCACGACGACGACGACCTCGTCGTCGTCGACAAGCCCGTCGGGGTCGCGGCGCACCCGAGCCCGGGGTGGACCGGCCCGACCGTCGTGGGCGGCCTGGCCGGGGCCGGCTACCGGATCGCGACGTCGGGGTCGGCCGAGCGGCAGGGGGTCGTGCACCGCCTCGACGTCGGCACGTCGGGCCTCATGGTCGTCGCCAAGAGCGAGCACGCCTACTCCGCGCTCAAGCACGCCTTCAAGGAGCGCACGGTCGAGAAGGTCTACCACGCGCTGGTCCAGGGGCACCCGGACCCGCTGCGCGGCACGATCGACGCCCCCATCGGGCGGCACCCGGGCAGCGCCTGGAAGTTCGCCGTCACCGCCGAGGGCAAGCCCAGCGTCACGCACTACGAGGTCGTGGAGGCCTTCCGCGCGGCCGCGCTGGCCGAGGTCCACCTCGAGACCGGGCGGACCCACCAGATCCGCGTGCACTTCTCGGCGCTGAAGCACCCCTGCGTGGGGGACCTGACCTACGGGGCGGACCCGACCCTCGCGGCCCGCCTGGGGGTCTCGCGGCAGTGGCTGCACGCCGTCCGGCTGGGCTTCGAGCACCCCGGGACGGGGCAGCCGGTGGAGTTCACCAGCTCGTACCCGGCGGACCTGGCCACGGCGCTGGAGCGGCTCCAGGACTGACCCGGCAGCGTGTGTCGGGGCGAGGACGTGTCCGCCCGGGCGCCTACCATCGACACGCACGTCCGAACACCCTGCTCGACCTTCTGGAGGCGCTCCACCCATGGCTTCTGCGGACTCGTTCGTCCACCTGCACGTCCACACCGAGTACTCGATGCTCGACGGTGCGGCCAAGGTGGACGACCTCTTCCGCACCGCCGCGGAGATGGGCATGCCGGCCGTCGCGACGACCGACCACGGGTTCGTCTTCGGCGCCTACGACTTCTGGAAGACGGCCAAGAAGCACGGCGTGAAGCCGATCATCGGCGTCGAGGCGTACCTGACGCCGGGCACGGCCCGCCAGGACAAGACGCGCGTGAAGTGGGGCGACCCCAACGGCCGCTCCGGCGACGACGTGTCCGGCGCGGGGTCGTACACGCACATGACGATGCTCGCCCGCGACACCCGGGGCATGCACAACCTGTTCAAGATGAGCAGCCTGGCGAGCCTGGAGGGCTTCCTCTACAAGCCCCGCATGGACCGCGAGCTGCTCTCGCAGTACGCCGACGGCCTCATCGCCACGACGGGCTGCCCCTCGGGGGAGGTCCAGACGCGGCTGCGGCTGGGCCAGTACGACGAGGCCCGGCAGGCCGCGGCGGACTACCGCGACATCTTCGGGGCGGAGAACTTCTACGTCGAGCTCATGGACCACGGCCTCGACATCGAGCGCCGCGTCCAGGACGACCTGCTGAAGCTGGCCAAGGACCTCGACATCCCGCTGGTCGCGACCAACGACCTGCACTACACCCACGCCGAGGACGCCCGCGCCCACGAGGCCCTGCTGTGCGTGCAGTCCGGCTCGACGCTGGCCGACCCCAAGCGCTTCAAGTTCGACTCGACCGACTTCTACCTCAAGAGCCCGGCCGAGATGCGCCACCTGTGGCGCGACCACCCCGAGGCGTGCGACAACACGCTGCTCATCGCCGAGCGCTGCGAGGTGGAGTTCACCGAGTCGACCGGCGCGTACATGCCGCGCTTCCCCTGCCCCGAGGGGGAGAACGAGGAGAGCTGGTTCGTCAAGGAGGTGTGGTCGGGCCTGAACTACCGCTACGACGGCGCCATCCCCGACGACGTCCGCAAGCAGGCCGACTACGAGATCGAGGTCATCACCTCCAAGGGGTACGCCGGGTACTTCCTCGTCGTCGCCGACTTCATCAACTGGTCCAAGGAGAACGGCATCCGCGTGGGCCCGGGCCGCGGTTCGGGCGCGGGGTCGATGGCGGCCTACGCCATGAAGATCACCGACCTGGACCCGCTGCGGCACGGCCTGTTCTTCGAGCGGTTCCTCAACCCCGAGCGCATGTCGATGCCCGACTTCGACGTCGACTTCGACGAGCGCCGCCGCGGTGAGGTCATCCAGTACGTCGTGGAGAAGTACGGGACCGACCGCGTCGCGCAGATCGTCACGTACGGGACGATCAAGGCCAAGCAGGCCGTGAAGGACTCCTCGCGCGTCCTGGGGTTCCCGTTCTCGATGGGCGACCGGATCACCAAGGCGATGCCGCCGGCCGTCATGGGCAAGGACATCCCGCTGTCGGGGATCTTCGACCCGAACCACAAGCGGTACTCCGAGGCGGGGGAGTTCCGCGAGCTGTACAAGTCCGACCCCGAGGTCGTGAAGGTCGTCGACACCGCCCGCGGCCTGGAGGGCCTGAAGCGGCAGTGGGGCGTGCACGCCGCCGGCGTCATCATGTCGTCCGACCCGCTGATCGACCTCATCCCGATCATGAAGCGGGAAGCCGACGGGGCGATCATCACGCAGTTCGACTACCCGACGTGCGAGACGCTCGGGCTGGTCAAGATGGACTTCCTCGGCCTGCGCAACCTCACCATCCTCGACGACGCCCTGAAGAACGTCGTCGCCAACGGCAAGGAACCGGTCGACCTCGAGAAGCTCGACCTCGACGACAAGGCGACGTTCGACCTGCTCGGCCGGGGCGACACCCTGGGCGTCTTCCAGTTCGACGGCGGCCCGATGCGGTCGCTGCTGCGCCTCATGCGCCCCGACAACTTCGAGGACATCTCGGCCGTCGGCGCGCTGTACCGGCCCGGGCCGATGGGCGCCGGGTCGCACACGGCGTACGCGCGGCGCAAGAACGGCCAGGAACCGATCACGCCGATCCACCCCGAGCTGGAGGAACCCCTCAAGGACATCCTCGGCACGACCTACGGCCTGATCGTGTACCAGGAGCAGGTCATGTCGATCGCGCAGAAGGTCGCCGGGTACTCCCTGGGGTCCGCGGACCTGCTGCGCCGGGCGATGGGCAAGAAGAAGCGCGAGGTCCTCGACGCCGAGTACGTCGGCTTCGAGAAGGGGATGCTGGACAACGGGTTCAGCAAGGAGTGCGTCAAGGCGCTGTGGGACATCCTCGTCCCGTTCTCCGACTACGCGTTCAACAAGGCGCACTCGGCGGCGTACGGCCTGGTCTCCTACTGGACGGGCTACCTCAAGGCGAACTACCCGGCCGAGTACATGGCCGCGGTGCTGACCAGCGTGCGCGACGACAAGGACAAGTCGGCGCTGTACCTCAACGAGTGCCGCCGCATGGGGATCAAGGTCCTGCCGCCGGACGTCAACGAGTCGAGCGCGAACTTCACGGCCGTGGGCTCCGACATCCGCTTCGGCCTGACCGCGATCCGCAACGTCGGCGCCAACGTCGTCGACGCGATCGTCGCGGCCCGGCAGGAGAAGTCCCGCTACGAGTCGTTCCAGGACTTCCTCACCAAGGTCCCGGCCGTGGTGTGCAACAAGCGGACCATCGAGTCGCTCATCAAGGCCGGGGCGTTCGACTCCCTCGGCCACCGGCGCCGGGCCCTGGTGGCCAAGCACGAGGACGCCGTGGACGCGGTCGTGGACGTCAAGCGCAACGAGGCGATCGGGCAGTTCGACCTGTTCGCGGGTCTGGGCGGTGGTGACGACGGTGACGGGGTGGGCGGCTTCGAGGTCGTCATCCCCGACCTGCCGGAGTGGGAGAAGTCCGAGCTGCTGGCCCACGAGCGGCAGATGCTGGGCCTGTACGTCTCCGACCACCCGCTGTTCGGGCTGGAGCGGCTCCTGCAGAACGCCTCCGACGTCGGGATCTCGACGTTGCTGGAGGACGAGTCCCGTCCCGACGGCTCGCAGATCACCATCGCGGGCATGATCACGGGGTTGCAGCGCAAGACGACGAAGCAGGGCAACTACTGGGCCATCGTCACCGTCGAGGACCTCGCGGGCGCGATCGAGTGCCTGTTCTTCCCCCAGGCCTACGCGGACGTCGCCCAGCTGCTGGCCGAGGACCTCGTCGTCGTGGTCAAGGGCCGGCTGAACCGGCGCGACGAGGTGCCCACGATCTACGCCTCGGGGCTGACGGTCCCGGACATCTCCTCCACCGACGGGGTGCCGGTGACGGTGACCCTGCCGACCGCGCGCTGCACCACCCAGGTCGTCGAGCAGCTGAAGACGGTGCTGGAGACGCACCGGGGCGGCA
This sequence comes from Kineococcus rugosus, assembly GCF_050871975.1. Classification (NCBI taxonomy): domain Bacteria; kingdom Bacillati; phylum Actinomycetota; class Actinomycetes; order Kineosporiales; family Kineosporiaceae; genus Kineococcus; species Kineococcus rugosus. The sequence continues at coordinate 152,396 of NZ_JBJLSJ010000004.1, forward strand.
CCGAGGTGCGGTTGCGGCTGACGAGGAACGGGTCGGGCGGGGGCACGCTGATGCGCCTGGACGACTCGCTGCGGGTCACGCCGAGCCCGGCGCTGTTCGGCGACCTCAAGCAGCTGCTCGGCCCCGCGTGCCTGGTGTGACCGCCGCGCCGGCCCCCGCCCCGGCGGGGCGTCGGCTGGGGGTGGTCCTGCTGTTCGGGCAGGCGCTGGCGGGTCTGGCGGTCGGGGTCGTGTGGTGGGCGCTCACCCGGCACCCGGCGCCGTGGGTGGTGGGGGAGCCGGTCGTGACCTCCGGCGCCGTCTACCCGATCGCCCGCGACGGCGTCTTCAGCGTCCTGACCGGGCTGGTGGGCCTGGCCGCGGCGGTGGTCGTGGTGACGCGCGGCCGGCAGCGGCCGGTGCTGGCCCTGGGGACGGCGCTGGCCGGGGCGCTGGCCTCGGCGCTGCTGGCCCTGGGCGTGGGGGGTGCGCTGCCGCCGTCGGACGCGACGGACGTGGCCCACGTCACGGTCCACGCCGGGATCGTCCTGCTCGTGCAGCCGTTCGTGGTCGCCGCGGCTGTGGCTCTGGTCACACTCGTCGACGCGCTGTGGCACTGGGCCCGGACGGGGTGACCCGGACCTGAGGGAGAACGCCTGCGGCGTTTCTCACTCGTTCGGGCCAGCGACGGCCCGAAGCCCCCTGAATCCTCACTCTGCGTGATGCCGATCACGGGATCGCCCGGCATCCCGGTGAGGCCGGTCACGGACCGTGGAATCGGGGTCGACAACCGGAACAATGGATGCGTGAATGCGGACGGGTGATCGCCGGAGGTCGGCTCAAGGCGGCCGAGAACCCTCCCGATCCATTCATCGTGACCCCCTCCACGTTCGTTACCGCGTCCCCCCGCCGCCTCGTCGCTGCCCTCGGCGTCGTCGCCGCCTCCTGCACCTTCCTCGTGACCGCCGGCGACATCGCCCGGGCTGCAACGGCTTCGACCACCACCAAGGTGGTCGCCCAGGACTCCTTCGCCGGCAGCACCCGCACGGTCGGCGGCGCCGAGGTCGGCGGCGCCTGGGCCGTCCGTTCCGCCGGTGGCGCGGCGACCACCGGCGGTGGCCAGCTGAACTTCCCGACCGTCCCCCGCGGCGGCAGCTTCTCGGCCGTCCTGCCCGCCGTCTCCGCCGGTGACGTCACCGTCAAGCACGGCGTGAAACTGCCCTCGGTCGGCACCGCGAAGGTCGGTCTCTACGAGACCACCGAGATCCGCCGCCAGTCCGACGGCGACCGCTACGGCACGACCCTGAGCATCGGTGCGGGCGGTGCGCTGACCCTCAGCGCCGACCGCGTCGTCGACGGCGCCTCGACCCAGCTGTCGAAGACCAGCCTGGACGTCAAGGCCGCCTCCGACGCGTGGCTGAACGTGGAGACCAAGGTCTCGGGCACCTCGCCCGTCACCGTCCAGGCCCGCGTCTGGCTCGCCGGCCAGAACGCGCCCCAGTGGCAGGTCGTCGCCCAGGACACCAGCGCCGCGGCCGTGAAGAAGGCCGGCGCGGTCGGCGTGAACGGCTACCTGTCCGGCAGCGGCACCCCCACCGCCGTCGCGGTCAACGCCTTCCAGGCCGTGGCGACCGTGCAGCAGACCGCCCCCGTCCAGGCCCCGGCGCCGGCCCCCACGGCGACGGCCAGCCCGCGCCCGACCACCGCGACCCCGACGCCGGTCGCCACCACGAACCCGACCAGCACCGCGACGCCGGCCACCGGGTCCCCGGCCGGCCTGCCCACCCTCAAGCGCGTGGTCACCAACGGCTTCACCCACCCGGGCATCCTCAACGGCACCACCAACCTGGAGGAGTCGCGCGCCGCCGTCCGGGCCGGCCGCTCCCCGCAGAAGCCCGCCTTCGACAAGATGAAGGGCAGCCGCTTCGCGCGCCTGACGTGGGCCCCGAAGCCGACCGCGTACGTCGGCTGCGGTTCGTACAACGTCGTCGACGAGGGCTGCACCGCCGAGACCGACGACGCGCAGGCCGCCTACACGCACGCGCTCATGTGGTACTACACCGGCGACCAGCGCCACGCCGACAAGGCCATCGAGATCCTCAACGCCTACGGCCGCACGCTGAAGGACCACAAGTTCGACACCAGGGTCTACAAGAACGGCCTGCTGCAGGCCGGCTGGGCCGGCCAGACCTTCACCAAGGCCGCCGAGCTGATCCGCTACAGCGGCGCCGGCTGGAGCTCGGCGGACATCGCGAAGTTCGAGACCATGCTGAAGACCGCCTTCCTGCCCCGCGTCGTCAACGGCTGGACCTGGACGTCGGCGAACTGGCAGCTGACCATGGCCGAGGCCACCATGAACATCGGTGTCTTCACCAACGACCGCGCCGCCTGGGACAACGGGGTCGGCGACTGGCGCAACCACGTCAAGGGCTCGTTCTACCTGTCCTCCGACGGCAGCAAGCCGAACTTCCCGGCCAACACCATCATGAAGGACGGCAACTACCGCGAGTACTGGTCGAACCCGAAGCAGTTCGTCGACGGCCTCGCCGCCGAGACGTGCCGCGACGCCTCGCACGTCGCGATGGGCCTGGCCTCGGCCCTCGACGCCGCCGAGACCGCCCGCATCCAGGGCATGGACCTGTACGGCGAGCAGAAGACCCGCCTGGTGAAGGCCATGGAGTACAACCTGCGGTTCGTCAACAACTCCTCGGCTTCCGGCTGGGTCTGCCCGAAGGCGATGAACCTCGGTGGCACCGGCTACAAGCTGACCTACGCGCTGGGCTACAACCACTACGCCACGCGCGGCGGCGCGGCGATGCCCGAGACCAAGAAGTTCCTCGGCACCGTGACCCCGACCGGTAGCGGCATCTTCATGAACTGGGAGACGCTGACCCACTCGGCCGGCTGATCCGCCGACACCCCGTACACCCGGGCGCCCCGGAACCTCCTCGGTTCCGGGGCGTTCGCGCGTTCCGGGCCTCGCCGGGTGGGCCGGACGGCGCGGATGGTCACAATCTTCTAGATATCCTTCCCCAGCTCCTCACGATTGGGCTACCGTCATCACTCCGCGTACAGGAGTGAACGCGGATGGGGGGACAACTCGATGACCGTTCACGCCCGCGGGCCGTCCACCGACGGTCTGCGCATCGCCCTGCTCGGGACCCGGGGGGTCCCGGCCCGATACGGAGGCTTCGAGACCTGCGTGGAAGAGGTCGGCGCCCGGCTCGCCGACCGCGGCCACCACGTCGTCGTCCACTGCGCCGCGCCCCCGGGCGGCGGCTCCGCGCGCCGCGAGCAGCTCCGCCGGTACCGGGGCATGCAGCTCGTGCCGCTGCCCGCCGTCCGGCGCCGCTCGCTGGAGACGCTCAGCCGGTCCGCGCTCGGCGTGGGCCACCTCGCCGTCCAGCACGGCCTGCGGGCAGCGCTCGCCCGCGGGGGGCGGACGGACGCGGCCGTGGTCTTCAACGCCGCCAACGCCCCGTTCCTGCCGGTCCTGCGCGCCCTCGGGATCCCGGCCGCCACCCACGTCGACGGGCTGGAGTGGAAGCGCGCCAAGTGGGGCCCGGCCGGCAAGCGCTACTACCGCTGGGCCGAGGCCTTCGCCGTCCAGCACTCCGTCGCCCTCATCGCCGACGCCGAGGGCATCGCCAGCTACTACCGCCGGCGCTTCGACGCCGACACGACGCTCATCCGCTACGGCGCCCCGGTCGTCGACGGCGGCGGGGACCCGCGACGGCTGGCCGAGCTCGGCCTCGAACCCGGCGGGTACCACCTCGTGGTGGCCCGCTTCGAACCGGAGAACCACGTCGACGTCATCGTCGCCGGCTACGTCGCCTCCCGGGCCCGCAAGCCCCTCGTCGTCGTCGGCTCGGCGCCCTACTCCGACGCCCACACCGCCCGCATCCACGCCCTGGCCGACGACCGGGTCCGCCTCGTCGGCGGCGTGTGGGACCAGGACCTCCTCGACCAGCTCTACGCCGGGGCGGCCACCTACCTGCACGGGCACTCGGTCGGCGGGACCAACCCCTCGCTGCTGCGGGCCATCGGCGCCGGCACCGCCGTCGACGCCTACGACGTCGACTTCAACCGCGAGGTCCTCGGCCCGGCCGGCACGTACTGGTCGGACGCCGCCGGGGTCACCGCCGCCGTGGAGGCCGCCGAGGCCGACGAGGCCCGGCTGCGCGACCGCGGCCGCGCCAGCCGGTTCCGGGCCGCGAACTACGACTGGGACGACGTCGCCGACGGCTACGAGGACCTCTGCCTGCGCCTGGCCGGTCGCCCCGTCCCGGTCCGCGACCAGGCCGAGGCCTCGATCCTGGACCTGACCACCGACCTCACGGTCGACCTCGCGGCGGGGGACGCCCCCCGGGCCGCCACCGAACTCGACCTCGCGGCACCGGGCCGGTACGAGGCCGTCCAGCCCACGACCCAGGCACGTTGGAGCACCAGGTGAGCCGAACCCAGCCGTCCCGTCCGCCCCAGCGCCGGCTGCTCGCCGCCGGCGCCCTCTGCCTCGTCGCCCTGGCGGCGTGCTCGTCCCCGGGCCAGACCCGCACCGAGCTCGCCGGCGGCACGGCCACCACCGTCGACCCGGCCGCGACGGCGCCCGACCCCGCCGCGACCGGGTCCACCGCGACCGAGCCCGAGGCCCCGGCCACCGCCGACGTCGTCGGCACCCGCACCCTGGCCGCGGTCCCCGTCCAGCGCGAAGCCCGCTTCTCCGAGGGGCTCACCGTGAAGGTCACCTCCGTGACCGAGGCCGAGGTCACCGCCGTGCACCCCGGCGAGGTCAGCGGCCCCGGGATGCTCGTGGCCCTGACCTTCACGAACGGCTCGCCCGACCCCGTCGACCTCGACGGGGTCCGGGTCAACGCCTCCCGCCCCGACGGCACCCCCGCCTCCGGGCTGGAGGGCCCGCCGTACGCGGCGCCCACCGGGGTCCTGGAGGTCGGGGAGTCGGGGACGGCCACCTTCGTCTACTCCATCCCGAAGGGCACCGCCCGCTCCATGACGCTCGAGATCACCTCCGTGAGCTCGACCGACACCGTCATCGTCGACGTCTGATCCTGGACCGCCACGAGGGTCGCCGACAGGCGGCAGCAGGGGGAAACGCATGAACAGCCTCGGCGCCCGGAGGTCGCGCCACGCCGTGATCGCTGCGCTGGCCGCGCTGGTGGTCCTCGTCGGACTGCCCGGAGCCACCACCGTCACCGCAGTCGCGGCCGACCCGCCGGACGTCCCCGAGACCGTCACGGCCGACGCCCTGCCCACGGTGCAGGTCAACGGGGTCGTCTGGGCCCAGACCACCGTCGGGAACACCGTCTACGCCACCGGGAAGTTCACCGCGGCCCGCCCCGCCGGAGCCGCGGCCGGTACGAACGAGACGCCCCGCAGCAACATCCTCGCCTACGACCTGACGACCGGGGAGCTCGTCACGAGCTTCACCGCGTCGCTGAACTCGGAGGGTTTCGGCATCACCGCCTCGCCCGACGGCTCCCGGATCTACGTCGTCGGGAACTTCACGCAGGCCAACGGGCAGAACAGGTACCGCATCGCCGCGCTGGACGCGCAGACCGGCGCCCTGGTCCCCGGGTTCGCCGCCCAGGTCGACTACCGCGCCCGCGCCGTCGTCGCGACCGACGACGCCGTGTACGTCGGCGGGCAGTTCTCCGTCGCGAACAAGACCGCCCGCAGCCGCCTCGCCGCCTTCAGCCCCGCCAACGGGTCGCTGCTGCCGTGGGCTCCGGCGGCCGACAACGAGGTGTTCGCCCTCGTCGCCCCGTCCGGCGGGTCGATCGTCGCCTCCGGCCGCTTCACCACCCTGAACTCCGAGAACCACTACGGGATGGGGGCCCTGGACCCGGTGACGGGCCAAACCCGCCCGTGGGCCGCCACCGGCGTGGTGCGCAACGCCGGCTCCAGGGCTGCCATCTACTCCCTGGCCACCGACGGGGGCACCGTCTACGGCACGGGCTACCAGTTCCAGTCCGGCACCGCCGGGAACTTCGAGGGCAGTTTCGCCGCCGACGCCACCACCGGGGAGCTGCGGTGGGTCGTGGGGTGCCTCGGCGACTCGTACTCCGTCCAGCCCCTCGGCGGCGTCGTCTACACCGTCGGTCACGCCCACGACTGCTCTCCCATCGGCGGCTGGCCGCAAACGGATCCGCAGCAGTTCCAGCACGCCATGGCCACGACGGCCGACGCGCAGGGGACGAACAGCAAGGGCGTCTTCAAGGCGAAGCCAGCGCCGAAGCTGCTGAACTGGTGGCCGACCCTGAACGTCGGGACCTTCACCGGGCAGTCCCAGGCGGCTTGGTCGGTCACCGGCAACGATGAGTACGTCGCGCTCGGCGGGGAGTTCCCCACCGTGAACAACGTGCCCCAGCAAGGGCTGGTGCGGCTGGCCGTCCGCTCGATCGCTCCCAACGCCGAGGGCCCCCGCTACCAGGCCGACTTCGCCCCCAACCTGACGGTCACCGGTACGGGGGCGGTGCGCGTGCGTTGGCAGACGACGTGGGACCCCGAGACCAGGGACCTGACGTACCGGGTCGTGCGAGACGGTGATCAGGCAAACCCGGTCGGGACGGTCACCGCGTCCTCGACCTTCTGGAACCGTCCCACAGCGGAGTTCACCGACACGGGGCTGGCCCCGGGGTCGACGCACACCTACCGCGTCTACGCTGGCGACGCCGACGGGAACTCCACGAACAGCACCCTCGGGACGATCACCGTCGGTGCGGTGTCCCCACCGGCGACGCTGGCGGCGGACACGTTTGGACGTACCGTCTCCAACGGGTGGGGCGCCACGAGCCCCGGCGGGACCTGGACGGTCACCGGCGGCTCCTCCACATTCTCGGTGAGCGGCGGTCTGGGCCAGGTGGCGAGCCCGAGGAACGCGACGACAACCGCAACGCTCGGAGCCGTCCGCACGACGACCGCCGACGTGCAGGTGACCGCGTCGGCGAGTCCGCTGCCCACCGTCGGGGGTCTGGTGCTGACGTCAGTGGCGCGGCGGGTGGACGCCTCGAACGACTACCGGGTGACGGCGCGCCTGTACTCGGGGAAGGCCGTCAACCTGTCCCTCCTGCGCAAGGTCGCCGGGACCCAGACCACGCTGGGCACCACCAGCGTGGCGGGCCTGACGGTGGCGGCCGGGCAAAAGTTGCAACTGCGGACCCAGGTCACCAGCACCAACCCGACCACGGTGCGGGCCAAGGTGTGGGCGACGGGTACGCCGGAACCGGTGGACTGGCAGGTGAGCGCGACCGACTCCTCCCCGGCCTTGCAGGTTCCGGGCAACCCGACCCTGTCCACCTACCTGTCGAGCGGGGCGAACACGTCCTCGGTCAAGGTGGCTTTCGACGACTTCAGCGTCAAGGAGGTCATTCCGGCGACCGGCGCGGGCGGGTGACCGACCCGCTGCGCGTCCTGGTGACGCACCCCGGCGCCAGCCTGTACGGCTCGGACCGCATGCTGCTCGAAGCGGTCCGGGCCCTGGCCGCCGCCGGGGCCCGCGTCGACCTCGTCGTCCCGCAGGACGGTCCGCTGGTGGGCCGCGCCCGCGAGCTGGGGGCCGAGGTCCACGTCCGCGCCGTGCCGGTGCTGCGCAAGTCCGCGCTCGGGGTCCGGGGGGCGGCGGGCCTGCTGGCCCGCAGCGCGCTGGCGCTGGCCCGCGACAGCGCCCTGCTGCGGCGGCTGCGCCCCGACGTCGTCTACGTCAGCACCCTCACCACGCCCACCTGGGTCGTGCTGCCCCGCCTGCACCGGGTCCCGGTGGTCTGCCACGTCCACGAGGCCGAGGGCCGGGCCTCGCCGCTGGTGCAGCGCGCGCTGTCGGCGCCGCTGCTGGCCGCCTCGCAGCTGCTGGTGAACAGCGAGTACGCCCTCGGCCTCCTGCTGCGGTCCTGGCCGCGGCTGCGCCCGCGCGCCGCCGTCCTGCTCAACGGCGTCGAGGGTCCCGGGCGGCCCGTCGCGGTCCGCGCCGACCGCGACGGGGTCCTGCGCCTGCTGTACGTGGGGCGGCTGTCAGAGCGCAAGGGCGTCCTGGTCGCCCTCGACGCCCTCGCGCAGGTCCTGCGCGAGGGCCTGGACGCCCACCTCGACCTCGTGGGGGACGTGTTCGCCGAGCACGCGGAGTTCGGCCGCGAGCTGTCCCGGCGGCTGCGGCGGCCGGAGTTCGCCGGCCGCGTCGACGTCCACGGCTTCGACCCCGACGTCTTCGCCCACCTCGCCCGCTGCGACGTGCTGCTCGTCCCGTCGGTGCTGCCCGAACCGTTCGGGAACACCGCCGTCGAGGGCGTCCTGGCCGGCCGGCCCGTCATCGCCAGCGACGCCGGGGGGCTGCCGGAGGCGCTCGCGGGCGTCGCCAGCGTCCGGCTCGTCCCGGCCGGGGACGTCGCGGCCACCGCCCGCGCGATCGCGGAGGTCGCCGCCGCGCTGCCCGGGCTGGGCGAGCTCGCCCTGACCCAGGCCGCCGCCGCGGCCCGCCGGTTCAGCCCGCAGCGGTACCGCCGCGGGGTCCGCGACCACCTGCTGGCGGCGGCCCGGTGAGCGGGATCGGCGTGGTCGTCGTGAACTACGGCGACCCGGCGGTCCTGGAGGCGAACCTGCTGCGGCACGACCTGGGCGCGGTCAGCTCGGCCGTCGTCGTGGTCGACAACTTCTCCGGTGCGGCGCACCGCGAGGCGGTCGCGCGCCTGTGCGCGCGGCGGGGCCTGGAGTTCTGCCCGCTGCCGACGAACGCGGGGTTCGGCCCCGGGGTCAACGCCGGCGCGGCGCGGGCGCTGGACCTGGGCTGCGACGCCGTCCTCGTCGTGAACCCGGACCTGCGGGTGCCGCCGGAGGTGGTGGCCGCGCTGCACGCCGAGGTCGTGGCCGACCCGCGCCGGGTCGTCGCGCCGCGGATCGTGCGCGAGGACGGCCGGCTCTGGTTCGACGGGGCGGAGGTCTCGCTGCGCACCGGCCGCACCCGGCGGACCGGCCGGCTGCCGGGGCCGGACCTGCGGCCGTGGCTGACCGGTGCGTGCCTGGCCGTCCACCGCGACCTGTGGGCGCAGCTGGGGGGTTTCTCCGACGGGTACTTCCTGTACTGGGAGGACGTGGACCTGAGCCTGCGCGCGCTGGAACTGGGGGCGAGCCTGCACGTGCGCGCGGACCTGGAGGCGGTCCACCTCGTCGGGGCCACCCAGCAGCACGGCTTCAAGTCCGCGACCTACGTGGAGTTCAACTGCCGCAACCGGTTGCTGTTCGCCCGGCGCCACCTGCCGGCGCGGCGGGTCGCGCGGTTCGTGGTGAGCTCCCCGGTCTACGCCGCCGAGGTGCTGCGCCGCGACGGGTGGCGCCGGCTGCTGCGCGACCGGTCCCCGGTGCGGGCGGCGGTGCGGGGGACGGTGGCGGGGTGGCGGATCGCGCTCAGCCCGCGGCGGCGGCCCGTCGCCGGCCCCGCCCGGCCGGGGCCCGCGCCGCGGTGAGGCGGGGCGCGCGGGGCCGCAGCGCCAGCGCCAGGGCCAGCGCGACGTCGGGCAGGTTGGAGTACATCGGCCCGAACGCCAGGTCCCACAGCGCCCGCAGGCCCAGCAGCAGGACCAGGGCGTCGGCGGTCCGGTCGGTGAGGTGGTCCAGCAGGGCCCGCACGAGCAACCCGGCCAGCAGCAGCGCGAACGCCACCCCGACCCACCCGAAGTTCGACCACGCGTCGGCGACGGTGGAGTGCAGCCGGAACTGCCCGCCGAACATGTAGTTGTCGACGTAGCCGTTGTCGGCGCCCACGCCGACGGTCGCCAGCCCCTCGCGGGCGACGAGGACGTCCTGCGGGCGGGGGACCGCGCCGGGCCCGAAACCGGCGGGGTCGTGGCGCATCAGGCTCCAGGTGCCGGCCCACTCCGGGCGCCCGCCCGCCAGCAGCGACCCGGCGGCGCGCACCTGCGCCTGCGACCGTTCCTGCAGGACCGTGCCCAGCGCCCCGGACAGCAGCAGCTGCTCGGCGGCCCGGTAGAGGGTGAACCCCCCGACCGCGAGCAGGGTCCCGGAGGCGACCCACGTCGCCAGCGTCGCCCCGGGCCGGCGGCGGTGCCGGCGGCGGTGCCGGCGGCGGTGCCGGCGGCGGGCGGCCGAGACGGCCTGCCAGCCCACGACGAGGGCGGTGAGGGCGGCGAACCCGAAGAAGCTGCGGTAGTCGTGGACGATGCTCAGCGCCCCCAGGCCGGCCAGCGCCGCCAGCACCACCGCGGTGCCGGCCCGCCCCCGCACGCGCTGGGCCGCGGCGAGCACGACGATGGTCACCGGCAGCGCGAGCTGGTACTTCCAGCCGTTGGCCGACCCCGGCAGGTGCGTCAGGTTCACCGCCAGCGCGCCCGCGCCGTAGGCCAGGGCGACGGCCTCGCGCGGCAGGAACCACCGGCACCACAGGGTGAACCCGAACCCGAGGACCACGGCCAGGGTGCGGGTCGCGGTGGCCACGGCGTACCGCGGCTCGACCTCGCGGGCACCGGGCAGCAGCACCAGGACCAGGCCGCTGGCGAGCGCGGCCGCGGTGAGCAGCAGCACCGCGCGGGCCCCGGGGTAGCGGCCGAGCGCGACGGCCCAGACGGGGAGCAGCCCGGCCACCGCGACCCCGGCGACGGGCAGGACGTCCCCGACGGTGAGGTCGGCGCCCAGCAGGGCCAGGCCGAGCACGGCGACCAGCCGGGTCACGGCCAGGGCCCGCCCGCGCGGCAGGCCCCGGCCGGTCTCGACGGCGGCGCCGGCCGGGTCGGCGGGGCGCGCCGAGCCGCGCCACCAGGCCAGGACGGTGCCGGGGTGGACCCCGGCGACCGTGCCGACGCGGCGGCAGGCCCGGCGGGTGCTCGCCCCGGCGTCGACCTCGGCGCGCACCCGCCGGAGCACGTTCTCCCGGACCGGGTCCGCCGGGGCCGCCCCCGGCGACCTCACCGCCGGCCGTGCGGCAGGGGACGGTCCCGCGGGGGGGGCCCCCCCCCCGGCCCCGCCCCCGCCCCCACCACCGGGGGGGCGCCCGCGGCGGCGGGCCCCCCCCCCCCCCCCCCGGGCCCCACGCACCCCCCCCCCCCCCC